>JAQICD010000089.1 GCA_027858715.1 Prolixibacteraceae bacterium | reverse complement strand
CAAATCCCCCTTATTGGAAATGTATTAAAATTGCCGAGTGAGTTCGATCGATTTACCTGGTACGGAAAAGGTCCGCACGAAAATTATATCGACAGAATGTTATCGGCACAAACCGCAGTATATAGTAAAACGGTTGATGATAATTTTTTCCCTTACATACGGCCACAGGAAACCGGAAATTACACCGGAACATATTGGATGAAACTAGTGAATGCTGAGGGCAATGGGATTTTGGTTACCGGAGATGAATTTGAATTTAGTGCATTAAGATACAGTCCTTATGAACTCGCAAGAAAAGATCATCCCTATGAATTGATCAAAGATGAAAATACCATATTAAACATTAACCATAAACAAATGGGTGTGGGTGGTGATAATAGCTGGGGTGCATGGCCACATGATGAGTTTCTTATCTGGCCAGACAAAAACTATTCGTATAATTATCGCATTATCCCAATTAGCGGAACCATAAATGAAATGGAAATTGCCCGTAAGCAGTACACTGAAATAGAAGGTACAATTGTTACCGACATAAAAGGGCTAACCGAAGAGGAAGCCAAGCAAGTAATATTGGAAAGTGGCTTTACTTTGGGGAAAATGACGGTTGGATATGGAAGTAATTACGAAGAAGGCCAGATAATGGCACAACAACCTGGTGCAGGTGAAAATATGCCCGAAGGAACACCTATAAACTATACAGTTAGTGGCGGAAGTAATCTGGCACTAAATAAACCTGCAACATGCAGTACCCAGGAAGGTGCAAACCCGGTTGCACATGGTAACGATGGTGACTATTCCACACGTTGGTGCGCCTCAAATGCAAATAATAATCAATGGTGGAAAGTAGATTTGGGTACTGTTTACGACCTTACTTATTACCGGGTAACCTGGGAACATACAGAAGCTTATAAATTTATGATTGAAGTTTCCACGGATAATGAAAACTGGACAGTTCAGATAGATAAACGAAATAATACAGTTGTTGATAATACACAAAAAGGTGCATTTTCAGCACAGAATGTAAGGTATGTTCGTATTACCGTTACCGAAAATCCATCGTGGTATTGGAGTAGTTTTTATGAGTTCGAGGTTTACGGATCAGAAGCTATAGCTGAATCTATTCACAATCCAATAAATAATAAATTTGGTTTAAATATTTATCCAAATCCGGTTACAGATAGAGCTACCATAGAGTATCATTTATCGTCTCCATCAGTTATTAACATAAGCCTGTATAGTGTTAATGGGGGGAAAGAAGCTGTTTTGGCTAATGGATATCAGAACAGCGGTTTACACAAGCTATTATTATTTAACGAATATAACCCTGGTTTATATTTATTGCGAATAATTGGTGAGGAAGGGTATGCCAATCGAAAGATTGTAATGGGTAGAAACATAACAACAAGCTCGATAATAAATAATAAAGGAACCAGAAATAAATGAGCATACTTTTATAGAATCCAATAAAGCTTATTAATTACTCAAAATAAAAAACGGAAATGTAAATGTATAGAATAGTGCTTACAATCATAAAATTTAAGATGTACGAAAGTCCGTATCAAAGACTGTAATAGCATAATCAAAACCGATAATTAGTTGACTATTTATTTAAGTAATAATCAAAAATAACAGGATAAGATGAGAAAAAGAATATATTCTACAATCATTATTCTTATGGTGCTGGCAATGGTTTTTTCTGCTGCAGCGCAATATAATGTTCAACAGCAGCCTGTAATTCAGACCAAATATACAGCCGACCCTGCACCATTGGTATACAACGACACTGTATTCCTTTATGTTTCCCATGACGAAGATGATGCTGAGAGATTTAAAATGCTCGATTGGCTATTGTACACTTCAACTGACATGGTCAACTGGACCGAACATGGCGCCGTAGCTTCATTAAAGGATTTTAGCTGGGCGCCTCAGGACAACGGCGCATGGGCCATCCAGTGCATTGAACGTGATGGGAAGTTTTACATGTATTGTCCGATGCACGGGAGTGGTATTGGCGTTTTAGTGGCCGATAATCCTTATGGCCCGTTTAAAGACCCGCTTGGAAAAAGATTGATTGATACCGA
>JAQICD010000045.1 GCA_027858715.1 Prolixibacteraceae bacterium | reverse complement strand
TCGTTTAACGACACCTTGCAGGCGCTGCTCGATAAAGCTATTGCCAACGACCTGTACAACAACACTTACGCACAAACCAACTTGTACGAATACTGGGCCGAAGGGGTACAAAACTGGTTCAACGTGAATGCCGAAGTAGAAATGCCCGACGGAAAACACAACCAGGTAAATACACGTAAAGACCTGAAAGCATACGATATGCCTTTGTACAAGCTTTTAAGTAATTATTTCTCAGAATTCGACGAAAATCCCTCGTGTCATTCTGCCGAAGACAGGTATCATCCATAATTGGACAGTGATTTATTAATTAAACGGGAATAATTCAATATATTACCGGGCAGAAAATATGAAACTGAATTTAAACTTATACAATAAGCTTTCGCGAAAAGCTCTAAACCGATGTAAAACATCGCTTTGGATGCTTCTTCTTTTATGCTTTCTGCCCAGTGTTAATTCTGCCCGTGAGAATGTATTCAATTTTCATCATTACACCAACGAAGACGGATTGCCTTCGTCGTATGTAAAAAGCGTGGTTCAGGATAAACTGGGTTTTATGTGGATGGCAACGCGTGTATCGGTGGTTCGTTTCGATGGAAGCCGCTTTATCGAATTTCCGGCCTATAACGAGTTTGGCGAAGAAACCGACCTGTTTTGCAATAAGGTTTTCATGTACAACGACTCCCTGCTGGTTGCCCGTACCAATCGGGGGCGTTATTATTATTTCGATCAGGACAATGAAACGTTTCATGCTTATATGAAGCTGAACAACCTGGGGCAAACTCAATCGTTAATGCCCGCTGCCGATGGATATTGGCTGTGCCGTAACGATGAATTGCTGTTTTTTGATTCTGCTACCGGAAGACTTACCGGGATTAACGAAAAACTTGAATTTAGTAACCTGCCCGATAAACATAAATTTCTTCAGCATTACAACAACAAAAACAAAATTGTAGCTCTTACCGATACCGGCATCCTGCTTTGGATTGACATTGAAAATAGCGAGGTTAAGAGTTTTAATGTCCGCGAACAGGTAAACCCCATGTTGGTACGCTTGTATTATATCGATTATAATTCGAATATTTGGTTTGGAGAAGAAAGCAATGGACTGCTAAGGCTTAACACCCAAACAGGCAATATTACCAGATATTCAAAAGATAAAGCCGGGAACAAGCGTTTGCCCCACAATATGGTACATTGCTTTACCGAAGATGCCGACAACCGAATCTGGATTGGAACCGAAGCCGGTTTATCCATTGTTGACGACAATGAAAATAGCATCCATTATTGCCGCTACGACCCGGCCAATCCAAACGGACTGAACACCGACCCTATTTATGATGCCTTTTGCGATAAAGATGGAAACGTATGGCTGGGCACTTATTTTGGTGGATTAAATTTCTGGAATGGGAAAGAGAGCTTTTTTCATACATGGCAGTCGGGGGTCGGAAAATGGAGCCTGGGAGGTAACGTAGTAAGTTGTTTGAACGAAGATCAGGACGGAAATATTTGGGTGGGTCTTGAGGATATGGGGCTCAATATGATAAATATTGAAAACGGTCAGGTGAACCGATATATAAGTCAGAACAGCGGTCTTTCGTATAACAATATTCACGACTTACATTTTGTCGATGATAAAACATTGTGGATTGCCACTTATACCGGTGGTATCAATATACTCGACATTAAAAGCAAAACTTTTACTTACCTGAACGTTAAAAACGCACCCAATTTGCATTCCGACAATATTTACGCTTTTATGCAGGTTGGCGATTCGTTGTTTGTAAGTACTTCGGCAGGTGTTAACCTGTATCATCTGAGAGATAAAACTTTTCAATCGTTTTTCCCTGAAATTCTGAACGATTACCAATTTGAATCGATGGCACGCAATGGCAATACGCTGTGGTTCTCATCGGCTTTATCGGTTTATTACTACGACATAGGCAGCGGTAAGTTGCACGAGTTTGATAAAGCACCCGAAATGGCCAATATCAATTTTGTGCGCACCGATTCGAAACAAAGGATTTGGATTGGCGATTGTTACGACGGTTTGTGTTGTTACAATCCTGCCGATGAAAGTGTAAAGTTTTTTAACCCGCAAACCGGTTTTCCCGGTTCGTGGATGTTTAGCCTGCAGGAAGCCGACAATGGTTGGTTTTGGGTAAGCTGCAACAGTGGATTGATCAAGTTTCATCCCGAAAATGACATTTACACCCTTTTCGATACAAATTCAGGGATACCTTTTAACCAGTTCAACTACAGGGCTTCATACACCGATTCAAGGGGAATCACTTATTTTGGTGGAAACAACGGGATGGTTTCGTTTAATATGAACGATTCGTTGAATGTTGACAACCATAAGGATATTAGATTCACCGGTTTTCAGTTGTTTAACAAATACGTGCAACCAGGTGTTAAAGGCTCTCCACTCGACAAGTCGCTAAACCGTTCCGATAGAATAACACTTAACCACAACCAAAACATCTTTACCCTCGAATTCACTTCGTTTAGTTATGCCTCGCTGGGGCGTAGTCAGTATGCTTATTACCTCGAAGGCTTCGAAGATGACTGGAACCACGTGGGCAACCGTAATTACGCTACTTACACGAACCTAAGTCCCGGGAAATATACTTTTCATGTGAAGGGCTATCAAAACGAAATGGATACAAATAACGAGGGACGCACATTGCAAATTGTGGTAAAACCGCCTATCTGGCTGTCACACTGGGCTTTTCTTGTGTATTTTATATTGGCATGGGGGTTCTCTATCGTAATTTATATGGTAGGCCGGAAACTCGAAAAATCGAAAGCACTGGTTGAAATTGAACGCCGCGATAAAGAACATTCCGAAGAAATAAATAAAGTAAAACTTGAGTTTTTTACAAATATATCACATGAGCTAAAAACCCCGCTAACACTAATAATGGGGCCACTTAAGAAAGTATTGGGGGAGGAAAAACTGAGCCCGATATCACGTAAACGATTGACCGGAATTGAACGTAATTCCCACAGATTGTTCAATCTTATTAACCAGTTGCTGGAATTTCGTAAGGTTGAAACCGGTCGTGAGGTACTCAAAATTGAAAAAATTGAAATTGCAGAATATATTGCTGAGATTGTGCGTTCGTTCGAATCGCTGGTCGAATCAACCGATATTCAGTTTGCCGTAAGCACCCCAAAACCCGGCACTGAAGTATGGATTGACCCCGGAAAGGTGGAACGAATAATTTTCAATCTGTTGATTAATGCCTTCAAATACACCAGCGTGAGTGGTGTGGTTAATTTAAAAGTATCGCTGGGCGGCAAAGATGTGAAGAAGAATGGTAGTAAAGAACTGCTGATTTCTGTTAGCGACAGTGGCAAAGGCATTGCCCCTGAAATGATTGACAAGGTGTTCGACCGCTTCTTTCATTCCGGTGATGGCAACATGCAGATTAAAAGCTCGGGGATCGGACTGGCTTATGTGAAAAGCCTGGTGCAGTTGCACAAAGGAAAAATCAGTGTTGAAAGTAATCCTGATGGTTTATCGGGAAGTAAAGGCACCATCTTTAGCGTCAGGCTTCCGGCATCTGAAGATGCTTATACAGTGGACGAAATTGTACACGACGCTCTACAATATGTTCACGAATTACCTTCGATGGTTGAGATTTGTGACGAAGATTGCAGGCAACTATCGCGTACAACAAATGCCAATTATACGTATAAAACAATTATGCTGGTTGAAGATAACCACGAACTGGTCGATTTTATGCGCGAAACGCTCGAAGAAAATTACAAGGTTTACGTTGCTTACGACGGTACCGAGGCTCTTGAACAGGTGAGAAATATTAAACCCGACCTCATTGTGAGCGATGTAATGATGCCCCGGATGGATGGATTGGAACTGACACAAATTCTTAAAAACGACATACAAACGTCACATATTCCCGTCATCTTATTAACCGCTAAAAGTGGTGCCGAAAACCGTTTGACCGGGCTTGGATCCGGTGCCGATTTCTACATTGAAAAACCATTTTACCCGCAAGAGCTCGAGCAAAACATCTGTAACATACTCAATACCCGCAAGGCCTTGATCGATAAGTTTATGAACGATGCTTTTGTGCCTGTTTCCGACATTGCTCAATCAGAATCCGATAAGCTCTTTATCGAAAAGATAACCGAAATTATCAAGAAAAATCTCAACAACACATCGTTCGATGTATCGGAACTGGTTAAAGAAATGGGACTAAGCCGTTCGTTACTTCACATGAAGTTGAAAAGTATTGCTAATTGCTCCACAACCGAATACATCCGCACCATTAAATTAAAAGAAGCGGTAAAACTTATTTCAAGCGGGAAATGCAACATTTCGGAAGCCGCTTACGAAGCAGGTTTCTCAAGTCCAACCTATTTCACCCGTAGGTTTAAAGAACACTACGGAAAATCGCCCCGGGAGTATTTT
>JAQICD010000245.1 GCA_027858715.1 Prolixibacteraceae bacterium | reverse complement strand
CAAACCGATCTGTTCCAGAAAAATCAGTTTGAGAAGCAGAGGAGCCATGGTGGTCGTTGCCGCTTTCATCATTTGCATTGCCGTTAAATGGGTAGTAAGCAACCAGGCCGTTGGAGTTTGATTCTGTATCTTTAATGCAGCGTACTGAATACCCACTTACTTTTTTCCCACTTCCAAACTTATTTATACCAAGATTATCGCTGAATAGCATTCTTCCCCATGGATAGGAGCTATTTCGTTCAGTTGCACTCCACCAGAACCCTTGCGTATTAACAAAAACGAAATATCCACTGAGACTTCTAACACCACCCGGCAATGCACTAAAGCAGTAATCATTCGTTCCACTAACTTCATAATCCCAGTCCCAACCGAAGGATGTTCTTAGTTTTTCCCCTTCGTTTGTACCTCTCCATCCTGACTCTTGGACATCACTTTGGCTCATTCCGATGTACCTTTCCAATTGCATCCATTCTTCATCGGTAGGCAAATGCCATCCACTTGGACAGGCATCAATTGCAGCTGGCCAATTGTATAATACGCCATAAGTTGCATAATTTTCAGTGGATTTGGCTTCGCTAATATTCCTACCTTGATAATCATAAACGTAATAGAGTGGATCGGAATAGGATCCAGAAGAGGAAGGGCTTACACTTGGCAACCAGGCCAGGTTTCTGGTCATCCAAACCTGATTGCCTATTTGAACCATTTGGTATTCATTACCATCGCGGGAGTCGGTAAAGGTTTCAAGGTTGTTGCACGATAAAATTTCACCCTGCGTTGTAAATGCGATTTCTTCACCCAGGCCTCCGCCTGTTTCGTTTTCGGCATAGGCTGTTGCATAGTAGGTTCTTCCGACTTCTAAATTTTCTAAGGTGTGCGAAAAGCTTAACTCGTTGGTATTCAACTGTATTTCGTTTCCGCTTAAGGGATCATCTTTTACCGTGTTAAAGTAAAAACCACGTTTGGAAATGGGCGCACCTCCATCGGATTTGATACTGCCATGGAGTTCAACACTGGTTTCTGAGATTAACTCAATTTTTCCAGTTACAACATCAGGTAGGTTGGCTGCTGTGCTTATTTTGTTAGAGAAACAATAATTACTTTGATTTTTATCAGCTATTCCAAATATCCTGTATTGAATCGTTTTTCCCGGATATTGCAATGTATCGGTAAATGTGGTTTGGTTGGATGGTATTAGTTGGGTATTCAGGTTAACCCAAATAACACTATCACTTGAGAGTTCAATTTGGTAGCCATCGAAATGATCCTCTAGGTTATCCCAGATCAATTGTATGCTATCAAATAAAAATATGGCTTCGAAATTTGTGGATGTCCAAAGTTCTGGTGGGCAATCACGGTCGTAAGGGTTGTCAAAATCCTTTTGACAGGTTGTTGTTAAACCTGCAATAAATAACAGTATGATTAGTATTTTACTTTTTTGCATGGGGTAAAAGTTTTTGTTCCTTTACGTTCAATCTTTTTTTCAGCCATTTTAATTTTCTCATTGAGTGGTAAACGTTGACACCTTACAAATTCTTTGAATATAGTAACACGAAGCAATTGTACGGCAGCGTTGGGGCTTGATACAAGGCACATGCTGCAAACTTGCGCCAATGGGAGACCATCGCTTATTCTTCTGCACACACCTAATCCCTGACACAACGTACCGAATGACCGCCATCCCTGTTAAAGTCAGATCGGCGCACTCCTGACTCATCGTCGGTCAGGCGTCGGTACCAAGCAGTTGAATTATCGCTTTCATTCATAGTTGCACTCCACCAGTAACCCTTATCGTGTACACCGTTGACCCTACCAGGATATCCAACGTAGTGATTGTCGAAACGAAGACCACCCGGAAGAGCAGAAAAACCATATTCATCGGTACCGTTTCCATTGCTATTCCAGCCACTTGTGGCTTTTAATTTTTCTCCTTCAGTTCCTCTGTAGCCTGTTGCATCTGCGTCACTTTGGCTCATTCCAATATACATTTCTAATTGCTTCCATTCTTCATCGGTAGGTAAATGCCAATTGTCTGGACAAGCATTGCTGGCCGCTGTCCAATTATACAATACACCATAAGTTTCATAGTACCTCTCTGCTTTGGCATTAGTCACATTTGAACCGTTGTATCCATACACATAATAATATGGGGTGGAATAAGATCCAGATGATGGTGGACTAACTTTTGGTAACCAGGCTAAATTTTCAGCCATCCATATTTGAGTACCAATTTCAACCGCTTTGTATTTATGTCCATCGCGGAAGTCGGTAAATTGTCCGTTTACTATTTCACCAACCTCAACTTCAACTTCATCTTTACTTAGATTTCCATTATCGTCTTTTGCCTTTGCACGTATTGTATGTGTACCAATTGAGATATTTTTTGTATCCCACTCAAAATTGTAGGGAAAATCTGTTGCTAAACCAACATCGAAACCATCTACATAGAATTTCACTTCAGTAATTGAACCATCTGAATCTTTTGCATCAACAGTTATAGTAACTACCTCACCTTGTTCTATTTCTGAACCTTCTGATGGGTTTGTAATTTCACAGGTGGGGGCTTCGTTGATTGTGGGTGGTTCATCGGTACAACTAATCATAGAAATTAATAATACAATTAATGCAGATAGTGATAATAGATTTGATTTTTTCATGATGTGCTTGATTTTTTTATTCCTGCCGATAAATGGTAGACTGAAATCCTCCGTTGAAAGTCAATTCAATTTCGTTGTCATTTACAGGATTAACCGATTCACTATACGTATCTGATCCAACCTCTATTTGTTCGAAATCGCCAGATACAGAAAGACCTTTTGTACCCGACCAGCTATACGAAAAGCAGATACCGTCGCTCA
>JAQICD010000237.1 GCA_027858715.1 Prolixibacteraceae bacterium | reverse complement strand
ATTGGCGAAAAACTGATTGAAAAAGAAATCGGGCAAATCAAAAATCAGGAATACTTCATGAAAAACAACGGGAAGATTTTCAATGATTTTATGCGCAATTACGAGCAGATTAAAGGTGGGGCGCGAGATATTTATATTTAATGAATTAAACCCTGACCCGATGTTTTCTTCCCTGACTTGCTTATGTAACTCGGGTCAAATGTTGTTACAAACCTCTTGCTACCGTGCGAGAGTTCAAGTTCTTTGTTAAAATCGAGAAAAGGGAAAGTTTTTTAAAATTATTGTCGGCTAAGATGCAGATATATAAGAGTTTATACAAATATATTGATAGTTTATTTTGCTCATTTTCAAATAGTTATAAACAATTCTAACGTAGTGTCGGTTATTATGACTAGATTTAATTAATAATTTTAACCTATGACATCGAAAGAAAAGACATAAATGATAATATTGCCTGTGCAAGCCGCAGAAAATTTATTTAAGGAACTGCAATGGGAACAGGCTCATTAGCACTGCAAAGATGTTGAATTTCATTAGAGTTTTTACGTAATTTTTTGATACATGAAAAAACGAGTTGTAAACGTCATAATAGAACAATTAATACTGGAGAATATTAAATATATTTTTGGCGTAACCGGAAAAGCAATATCCCCATTTCTGGATGCCATTCTTGACTATCATGATATTGAATTTATATCTTCAAAACATGAAAGCGGGTCTGCCCTTATGGCTTATGGGTATGCTCAGGGCAGTGGGAATATCGGTATTTGTTGTGCTACAACGGGCGGTGGATCCACAAATTTGGCCACTGGCGTTGCAACTGCTTATATGAACTCTATCCCTTTATTGGTTATTACAGGACAGGTTTCAACATTTGAGTTTGGTAAAGGGGCATTTCAGGAATCTACAGGTTTTGGGCAATCAATTCATACTGTTGACTTCTTTAAACCGATTACAAAGGAAAGTTTGTCTATAATTAACCCAAAGAATGTAGCAGAAATAATAAGATATGCAATACGAAGTGCAACATCAGGCAGGATGGGACCTGTGCACATAAATATTCCGTTTGATATCCAACAAGTCGAAGTTGAGTTTAAACTGCAATCCCGAGAAAAAAAATATTTTTCTGGTGAAATATATGATGAGGATAGTCCGGCTATGAAAGAGACCATATCACTTATTGATGAAGCCAAAAAGCCAGTATTTCTTATTGGTTGGGGAGGCGTTCTTTCAGGTGCGAATTTAGAAATAATTGAATTGGCTGAAAAATTAAAGATCCCCGTTGCCACAACGGTACAGGGGAAAGGGGCTATCCCAACTAACCATCCATTATGTATGGGGATAATTGGGCTTTGCGGGCATCCAATTGCAGCTAAATATATTTTTGAGCAGTCGGATTTACTTGTTGCAGTAGGTACCAGTTTTGGTGAATTTACCACATTTGGTTGGGATGAAAGATTTCTTAAAATTAAAAAGATCATTCAAATTGACATTGATAACCGGGAAATTGGTAAAAATTACCCGGTACACCTTGGTATCACCGGCGATGCAAAAGTAATTGTTCATCGTTTAAAAGAAATGATTGATAAAGCTGATATTGCATTTAAACAATCGGGCAATGAAATAATAAACCTCATTAAAACAAAGGGGCGGTTGGTTAATACAAATTTAATGGATGATAATAGTATCGCAATAAAACCACAAAGGTTGATGAAAGAGATAGGAGACCATGCCCCCGCAGATACCCTATTTCTGGCTGATTCAGGTTCTCACTGGGCATGGGCAATGCATTATTTGTCCATTGGGATAGGTGGTAATTTTTACCCTACTATAGGTCTCGGCGCTATGGGGGCATCAATATGTTCGGCAATCGGTGTAAAAATCAGTAAGCCTGAAAACCCTGTAATATGTATATGCGGCGATGGCTCTTTTCTAATGAGCGGCAACGAAATAGCAACGGCAGAACAATTTAATGTTTCTGTTATATGGATAATTTTCAACGACTCAAAATATAATTTACCGGAGTTATCGATAAAAAAAATGTTTAATAGAACTATTGGTGTGAAATTGAGCGAAACCAACTTTTCTAAATTGGCCGAAGCCTATAATGTTAAGGGATACAGGGTAGAGAAGCCCGGTGAATTGTCGGGAGTTTTAACTAAGGCAATAGCATTGAATAAACCCGTGGTGATTGATGTTGTTATTGATCCCAACGAAATACCGCCAATCGGGATAAGAAAATTAATCGTAGGCAATTAAATAACAAGCTATTGAACATGAATAATTTTGAAAAATCGGATATAATAGCTGAAGTCGCCTATAACAAAAATAAGGCGAAATTTCTTCTGCGCGACGAACAAATGCGCTTAAATAACCTGATGAAGCAAAAGCTTTTGCGTTTCCTGAATGAAATGATTGCTGACAAGAACAGGCCGGAAACAATGAAGCTCTTTGATGCAATGATGAATGATATGCATGGTAAAAGGGTGAAAGATTTATATGCCTACCGGAGAGAAGGAAATCATGTTGTTGCATTACTCTGCAATTCCATTCCGCCTGAAGTGGTTTATGGAATGGGTAATTTTATACCTGTTAGTGTATGCATGGGAGCTGGTGAAGTAGAGCCTTACGCCGATGAATATACCAAAGGGATGTGTTCATTGGCACGGTCGATGATGGGTTTTTTGAAAACCGGTATGTGTGTTTTTTTTAATCTTGCCGACCATGTATTGGCGTCGGATCTTTGTCCTGACATCAGGAAAGCTTCAACTATTATCCCGAAAATTTCTGATGACCTGGATGTGTATTGTGCTGAATTTCAAGAAACCGGGAAACATAAAATCAACCTTAATTTTTCGGGGCTTCAGGAGTGGGTGTCAGGAATTTCTCCAGGTAAGGGTTTTAATAAAGAGAAACTGGTTGTGTATGCTGTATTGTATTCCGAAATAAGGCAGGTCTATAAATCCATTCTGGGGTTAAGGAAAAATCAAAACCCTCCCATTGACGGAAAAAACAGTTTATGGATTCAACAGCTTGCGTTGGTGGAAGAACCAAAAAAATTGCTCTCCGCACTTAAGTATCTCAGAGAAGAACTAAACAATAATGTAAAAGAAAATATCGGTTATGATCCTTCAGGCAGGAAGAAGCGGATCATGTTAATAACTCCCCGCATTATGCCTCCATTTGCCGAAATTTTTCGTTTGATTGAAAGCAGTGATGCACTTATTGTATGCGAAGAAATCGATATGGGAATTACCAACATCGGTTACACTATCGAAGATTTGATGAAAATTACCAATGTTGAAAATTCGTCTATTGAAGATTCAGTAAGATGTATAATGGAAAACATTGATAAAACCTCTAGCTCCTGTTTTGAAGAATTTGATATTGAAAGGATTAAAAAACGCATTTCAGATTATAATGTGGATGCAGTCATTAATTATTCATTCAAAAACTGCAAAAAAATGGAAATAAAAATTAAGAATATCAATGACCTGTTAAATAAAAACAGCATTCCGTCAATGGCTTTGCAAACAGGTTATATGGAGATCTATGAAAAGGAAGACCTTTACCTTGACCAAATAAGTCGCTTTTTAAATTTTTAAACAATCCTTTATGGGCACACGAAAACAATTGGAAGAAGCTCTGGTAAATATTGCCCTTCTTGAAAAAAAACTTTCTGAAAGCCAGAAAAAAGAAGGCGATCTGTTAAAAATGGAAAATGAAAACCGGAAGAATACCGATGTGCTGAACAGGATCATTGAGTATAATCCATACAGTATTCAAATATTGAATCCTGACGGGTATCACATCCGGGAAAATAAAGCATTCCGAAAGCTCTTTAAAGTCGTTCCTGGTGAAAAGTGGTCTATTTTGAAAGATCCCCAGATGATAGAAAGCGGGCTTGGTAAACTATTACGCCGTGTAACGGATGGTTATTTGGTGCAACTGCCCCCCGTATGGTACAATGTTCATTTAGTAGATCCTAAATATCCTGACAATCTTATTTGCATTGGTTCAGTGATTTTTCCGGTATTTTTATTGGACGGCAAACTGGAATTTATTGTGCTAATGCACGAAGATATTACCAACAGGATGGAGGCCAAGGAAGCCCTCAAAAATAGTGTGAAGCCTATGAATCACCTGCTTTCTTCCAATCCCGCAGTTATTTATTCTTCAAAAGTAGTTCCGCCTTACAACTGGACTTTTATCAGTGATAATGTTTCAAATCTGACAGGTTTTGACTCTGTGGATTTTTTAAATAACCAAAACTTCTGGTCGGACCATGTTCATCCAGATGATCGGCAAAAAGTAAATGATGAATTAGCATTGGTACTGGAAAAGGGGAGTCACATTTTGGAATATCGATTCCATAATATAGATGGAAGCTATATCTGGGTACAAGGTGAAACCAAGTTGATATGTGATTCTGAGGGCAATCCGCTGGAAATGATTGGATACTGGATTGATATTAACAAACGCAAACAAGCTGAAGAAAAATTTATCATTGCGAATAAAGAGCTTGTCTTTCAGAATGAAGAGAAAGAAAAAAGGGCAGCAGAATTAATTATAGCAAAAGAAAAAGCTGAAGAAAGCGACAGTTTAAAATCAGCTTTTCTGTCCAATATGTCGCACGAAGTTCGCACCCCGTTAAATAGCATCATTGGGTTTTCTGAATTACTGGCTGATCCTGACTTTAAAGATGATCAAAAGGATGAATTTATAAAACATATCATCACCAATGGAAATAACCTTTTGAATTTAATAAGCAACATTATGGACATCTCAAAGCTGGATTCAGGTGAATTAAAAATTCATAAGAAGAAAATTATTGTTCATAACTATATTTTGAACGTTGAGGATCAATATGCTCACCTGACTAAAGAAAAAAATCTCGAATTAACATATACGTACCCTCTAAATCGCGAAGAAATCGCAATTTTTGCTGATCCGGACAGGCTAATGCAATTATTCAACAATCTGATGAGTAATGCTATTAAATTTACTGCAAATGGTAAAATTGAAATAGGATATCAACCAATAGGTAATATGGTCGAATTTTGCATCAAAGATACCGGCATTGGTATTCCGGAAGAATTTCAGAAAATAATATTTGAACGCTTTAGGCAGGTTAACGATCAGGCAAACCGCAAATATGGTGGAAATGGACTTGGATTATCTATTTCTAAAAATCTGGTCGAGTTAATGGGTGGGGAAATCCGGCTCGAATCTGAACCAGGCAAAGGCTCAGTATTTTATTTTACATTGCCTATTCATAAATCTCATGGGCATCCATAATTAAAGTAATTAACTGGTAATTAAAACGACCGTTCTGATTTAGAACTTGCGACTTAAAAAAAAATTATTGAAACCGGATTAGGTAAACACCTTGAAATATCGATTAAATAATAGAAAGCACATAATATGAGCAACAACGATTGGAAAGAACGTCTGGGGATTGTATATTCAACCAGCAACGATTTTGATTACGACACCAAAGGTGAATCAGCAGAAGAAACACTACCGCCACAGCAACAGGATTTGCGTGTAATGCTTGATAAAAAGCAGCGCAAGGGTAAAAAGGTAACCCTTGTAACCGGCTTTGTTGGTTCAAACGATGATTTAAAATCACTTGGTAAACTCTTAAAAACAAAGTGCGGTGTTGGCGGTTCGTCCAAAGAAGGTGAGGTAATCATCCAGGGCGATTTCAGAGAAAAAGTAGTGG
>JAQICD010000199.1 GCA_027858715.1 Prolixibacteraceae bacterium | reverse complement strand
AGTTTAATGCCCAACTCTGGTGCTGCCGGTGAATATGCCGGACTGATGGTGATTATGGAATACCACAAAAGCAGGGGAGAAGGGCATCGAAAAGTTTGCCTTATTCCTTCGTCGGCACATGGAACCAACCCGGCAAGTGCAGTAATGGCAGGCATGGATGTGGTAGTGATACCATGCGATGACCGTGGCAACATCGATGTGAAAGCCTTGCGTGAAAAGGCCGAAGAACATAAAGATGACCTTGCAGCCTTGATGATTACCTACCCGTCAACGCACGGCGTGTTTGAAGCTTCGGTGGTTGAGGTGTGCGAAATTATTCACCAACATGGTGGCCAGGTTTACATGGATGGTGCCAACATGAATGCCCAGGTGGGCATTACCAATCCCGGAATTATTGGTGCCGATGTTTGTCATCTGAACCTGCATAAAACATTTGCTATTCCGCATGGTGGTGGAGGTCCGGGTGTAGGGCCAATTGCCGTGGCAAAGCATTTGGTTGAATTTTTACCCTCGCACACAGTGATGAACAACGGCCATATTGGCTTACACGCTGTGTCGGCAGCTCCGTGGGGAAGTGCTTCTGTGCTTCCGATTACATACGGCTATATAAAAATGTTGGGTGGCGACGGACTGCGTAAGGCTACCGAAGTAGCTATTTTGAATGCCAACTACATTGCGCATCATCTGAAAGATAATTACGGTATTTTATACACCGGAGAAAAAGGACGTGTGGCGCACGAGATGATTTTAGAATGTCGCCACTTAAAGCAATCAGCCGGAATTAGCGAAACCGATATTGCCAAACGACTGATGGATTACGGTTTCCATGCACCTACACTTTCATTCCCGGTACATGGAACTCTGATGGTTGAACCTACCGAAAGTGAATCGAAACGCGAGCTCGACCGTTTTATCGAAACCATGAATTCGATTTTTGCTGAAATAAAAGAGGTTGAAACCGGAGAAGCCGAGCGCAACGACAATGTACTGAAAAATGCCCCGCATACGCAGGATATGGTTGTTGCCGATGAATGGATGCACAACTATCCCCGAAGCAAAGCAGCTTTCCCGCTGGGATGGATACGCGAAAACAAATTTTGGCCACCGGTAACGCGTGTCGATGATGCTTATGGCGACCGTAACCTGATGTGTACTTGTCCGAAAGTTGAAGATTATATAGATTAATATCTAAGTTAGAGCTATAAACAAATGCCCTGTCGGTTAGTGCCTGGTGGGGCTTTTTTGTTTTCGTTTACTGCATTACATGTTCAAAAACAACAAATCGGTTATCAATTTTGAGGCAATAAATTTATCTTTACACATCAGCGACACAATTTAAGCTGGTAAATTTTGACTAATTTCGAAAACAGTACTGAATAAAAGCAGCTTCTGTTCCGGTAAAGATAAATTTTCGCGCATGTGTAGAATCTTACTTCAAATATTGGCTTTACTTTTTTTCACGCTATCATTGGCTGGTCAGGGAAATTCAGTTCAGTTTAAACATCTTGATGTTAATGACGGACTTTCGAGCAACCAGATCAAAACTATTTTTAAAGATAGCAGGGGATATGTTTGGGTGGGAACTGTAAACGGGCTAAACCGTTTCGATGGTTTTTCAGTAAAAGTATTTCGCCATGATAAAAACGATTCTACAACGCTTGTAAATAATACAATCATTTCGATTCACGAGGACAATGAAAATAATTTATGGATAATCACTTCTGGAGGTGTTTGTATTTATAACCCGGTAAGCGAAAAATTCAGTACCGACCATCCTGTTTTTCATAAAAATATTGAAATGCCCACAGCTCAGTATATTGGTTTTTTTGCCGATCAGCAAGGTGTTTTTTGGCTCATTCATCAATCACGGGGAATTTACAGTTATAATCCGGAAACCGATTCTGCAAGGCATTTTGGGCAAAGTAACGGGCTTATGCCCTACAGTATTAATGATTATGCTGTTGATAAAAACGGGGCTATTTGGTTGGTAAACCGAAAACCTGCTATTGATGTATTCGATACAAAACAATTTAGCTTATCGAAGTGCTTCGATAATATCGATCGCGTTATTCCTTATTCCGAAAACACTTATCGAATTATGCTCGATCGCGACCGTCATGCATGGATTTATATGCTGAACGACGATAAAGGTGTTTTTTGTGTGAATACCGATAACGAAACAATAAGACATTACAAAAGCTCTGGCAGCCCCTATAAAATAAGTCATAATAATGTTTCATCACTGGCACTCGACCGTTATGGGCGAATACTTGTTGGAACCGACCACGGCGGACTGAATATTGTTGATAAGCGGCAAGGCCTGAAAGGGGTTTACCAAAACGAAGTGGGAGAAAAGAACAGTTTATCGCAAAACAGTATCACTGCTATGCTTTACGACAATAACCACGTACTATGGGTTGGAACCTACAAAAAAGGCGTTAACTATTATCACCCCGATTTATTCAAATTTTCGACATACACTTTAAACCCGGCTAAAGAAAACTGGCTTAGCAACGAAGATATTAACTCGTTTGCCGAAGACGAAAAAGGCAATTTATGGCTTGGATCAAATGGTGGCGGACTTATTTATTTTGACCGGCAAAACGAAACTTTTACTACATATAAACACAACCCAAATAATTCAAATAGTTTGTCGAGCAATGTTATTGTAGATATTTATTACGATCATAGCGGAGGCCTTTGGATTGGAACTTACATGGGTGGGCTAAACTATTTTAAAAACGGACAATTTACCCACTACACTAATGATCCCGATAATCCGCGTTCACTCTTAAGTAACAATGTGTGGGCTATTCACGAAGACCGCGACCGTCGTCTTTGGGTTGGTACTTTAAACGGCGGAGCGTCCGAATTTATCCCCGAAATAGGGGCTTTTAACCATTACATTACCATGGTCGATTCTGCAACGGCAATTTCGGTAATGTCGATATCCGAAAACATCGATAACAACATTTGGTTTGCTACTGCCACAGGTGTCGATTTGTACGATAAAAGTACCGGACGGGTTATTCATTTTTTGCGTGAAGATAATGTCAACTCGCTGAGCACCAATTCGACACTCGATGTGTATTGCGACCGCAGAGGCTGGGTGTGGATTGGTACACGTGATGGGCTGAATTTGTATCGTCCAAAACAACAGCAGTTTACTATATTGACAACCGACAATGGCTTACCCGATAATACTGTAGTTACCATACTCGAAGCCAACGACGGTAATATGTGGCTTGCAACCCCACAGGGGCTTTGTAATCTTGTAGTAAACTTAACCGAAGAAGGAGAGATATCGTTCAAAACTAAAAATTACGACGAACAAGACGGGTTGCATGGTATTGAGTTTAACGAACATGGCGCCCTCAGAACTCGTAACGGCGAGCTGATATTTGGTGGATCCGACGGGTTTAGCATTTTCAATCCGGCCAATTTATCAACAACAATGTTGAACCCTAGGGTTGAATTTTGCGATCTGAAAGTTCAGAATAAAATTGTTGAAACCGGAGAGGAAGTAAATCAGCGCGTTTTACTGCCAAAAGCTTTAAATTTCGCCGAAAATGTGGTGCTGAAACATCACGAAAAAACATTTTCGGTTTCGTTTTCTGCCATTAATTATCTGAATCCTGAAAAAACAGTTTTTCATTATAAACTCGAAGGTTTTAACACCGAATGGGCAGTTGCCGATGCGCAAAGCCGCGAAGTAACATACACCAACCTGCATCCGGGCGATTATGTGCTGAGAATTTACGCTTCGGATCTCGAAAACTCGCTTAAGTCAGACGAAATTGAACTGGCAATTTCAATTTTGCCTTCTTTTTGGAAAACGAAATGGGCTTATTCATTTTATCTTGTTGCTTTTTTGTTGTTGATATTTTATGTCATTCAGATGATAATCAAACGCGAACGGAATAAATTCATGATTCAGCAGGAACGCCTCGAAACAAGCAAGCAACACGAAATGGACATGATGAAATTGAAATTCTTCACCAACATCAGTCACGAGTTTCGTACGCCTTTAACCTTAATTCTTTCGCCTCTCGAGCGTTTAATTCACTCGCTTGATAACGAGAGTCATAAAAAACAATTGCGCTTAATTCAACGCAATGCTAAACGCTTGCTCAACCTTGTTAACCAGTTGCTCGATTTCAGAAAACTTGAAGTGCAGGGGCTGACACTCGATGTTTCGCAGGGCGATTTGGTTTCCTTTACCCGCGATACCATTTCATCGTTTTCCGATTTAACCGAAACCCGCAACATCGAAATGGTATTTGAATCGAATGTTGAACACCTTACCGCTTATTTCGATTACGATAAAATTGAAAAAATCTTATTCAACCTTATATCTAATGCCTTTAAATTTACTTCCGAAAATGGTATCATAACAGTAAAACTGAATGCCGACGAAGCAACCAAAGACCATCCTCAGGTTCAAATCTCGGTTGAAGATACCGGTATTGGAATTCCGGTTGATAAGCAAGAAATGATATTTGAACGATTTGTGCAAAACGAACCGCATAAAACCAGTAAAATTGTCAGCGGAAGCGGTATTGGATTGTCGTTAACCCGCGAGTTTGTTCAGATGCACAATGGTAATGTAACGGTTATAAGCACTCCGGGCAAAGGAAGTACTTTTACTGTTGTACTGCCACTGAAAGACGAATTTGAAATTCAGAAAGCGAATACCGAAATGTTGAAACAACATTTTAGCACCAGCAATTCGTACATCGAAGAAGAAAAAGGGACAAAAGCCAATGCCTCGCTTGAGAAAATTTTACTTGTTGAAGACAATCCAGATATCCGGTTTTATTTAAAGGATAACCTGAAAGCCGATTACCAGGTGTTTGAGGCAGAAAATGGCGATAAAGCATGGGAAATGATTCCTGAAATTATGCCCGGTTTAATTGTTAGCGATATAATGATGCCTGGCGAACTCGACGGCCTGGGATTATGTCGCCAGGTTAAAAGCGACAACCGCACATCGCATATTCCGGTTATTTTGCTTACGGCCCGCACCAGCGATCAGCAAAAATGCGAAGGTCTTGAAAGCAGAGCCGACGATTACATAACGAAGCCTTTCAATTTTGAACTGCTCGAACTCCGAATTAAATCATTGATAGAACAGCGCCGTCAGATGCAACGTTTGTTCCAGAAAAATTTCGATATTCAGCCTTCCGAAATAGCCATTACATCACTCGATGATAAATTTCTGAAAAAGGTAAAGGATATAACCGAAGCGAACATGCAGGAACCCGATTTTTCTGTAGAAAAGCTCAGTACAGAAGTAGGAATAAGCCGCGCGCATTTGTACAATAAACTGGTGGCGCTAACCGGCAAAACCCCCATCGAATACATACGTATTATGCGTATAAGGCGTGCTGCCCAGTTACTCGAAAAGAGCCAGCTTACCGTTATGGAGGTTGCATATAAGGTAGGCTTTAACGATCCACGCTATTTTACAAAGCATTTCAAACACGAGTATGAAATGACCCCCACGCAGTACATCAAAAAAATGACTTCGAAGAAATAAAAAACGGCAGCATCCCGTCGTGTATAGGATGTTGCCGCGTTGGTAGGTTTGTACTATCCGGGTTACCTCGCTGTTAAGATTTTGAATTCCCAGACTTTAAGGTTAATCGGTGTATTCCGGGTTATTATCTCTTTTGATTGGCTTATTTCGTTGGTAAATGTTCCACTAATTTCGTCATGTTCTAACGAAAAAGCAAGTGGATTGGCTGATAAGTTGAAAATGCAAACTACTTTGTTTCCGCTTTTTTCGCGACTAAAAACCAGTGTGTTTTCAGTAACATCGTAAAATTTGATGTTTGCACCGGCACAACCATTCCATAGTGCCGGTTTTTTTTGTTTTATATCAATCAGTTTTTTGTAGAAATCGTGCATTATAAGCTCACTCCAGTCTATTTCATCTTTATCAAAAAATTCAAGCCGTTTATCTAGCCCGGCTTCCTGCCCGCTATAGATAAGTGGCATACCGGCGTGGGTATTGAAAGCAAAGGCGATTGGGAAAATGTGATTGGTGACTGGGGGCAAAACAACATTCAACTCCAGCTCACCTAATTAGGAGATGGTATTTACGAGCTTGAAGTTACGCCCGATATCAAAAGATAAGATTAATGATTACAATACCATTCCAATACCAAAAAGAAGAGCAAAAAGGAAAGTAGCCATAGCCAGATTTTTAAGTTCATTGTTTAATTCTTCTGGCGTGTGATGATTAAATATTCGTAATATGTTGCGAATAAAAAGAGGCAGGGTTAACAGGTAAATAAATTGCCACCAACTGAAAAATGATGACACTGTAAAAATAATGCTCAACAGCCAGCCAACAGCAATAAGCAATACGTGATATTGGCGTGCAAAACGAAGTCCATATTGCACGGCGAGTGTGTTTTTGCCGGTTTCACGGTCGGTTTCAATGTCGCGCAAGTTATTAATATTTAGAACACCGGTGCTAAACAGACCAATTATTGCTGCTGGATATAACAAGCGCGGTTCGAACCAGTGTGTATGTAAAAAGTAGGTGCCCAATACGCCAACCAATCCAAAAAAGATAAACACAAATATATCGCCCATGCCCCTGTAACCATATGGGTTTCGGCCAACAGTATATTTAATGGCAGCGATAATCGCTGCGGCTCCCATTGCAAAAAACAGCAGTATTTTGCCGGCATTTAAACCGTTCAATCCAAAATAAATTAACAATGAACCCGAAATAACCGACAGCGTTACAAAAAGTATTATCATACGTTTCATTTCGCTAAGGGTAACCATACCTGTAACCGTTACACGTGTTGGTCCAACTCGTTTTTCGGTATCCTTACCCGATACAGCATCACCATAATCGTTGGCAAGGTTCGACAAAATTTGAAGAAAAGCGATGGTAAGTATGGTGAGTACAAATACAGACCAGCGAAAAGCACCATGCGACATAGCCAGAAAGCTGCCCATAACGGCATTGGCCAAAGCCAGGGGCAACGTACGCAAACGAAACGCCTGCAGCCATATTTGTATTTTATTTTGCATCAAAATGAAAGTTTTTTATCTAAGGTAGCTTAGGATATTTCTGAAAATCGGGTTTGCGTTTCTCGAGAAAAGCTTTTTTCCCTTCCTGTGCCTCGTCGGTCATGTAATATAACATAGTAGCATTACCGGCCAGTTCCTGAATACCGGCCTGCCCGTCGAGTTCGGCATTAAGTCCGGCTTTAATCATGCGCAACGCCAACGGACTGTGTTCCATCATTATGTGTGCCCATTCCACTACAGTATCTTCCAACTTTTCGAGCGGAACAACTTCGTTTACAAGTCCCATATCGAGTGCTTCCTGTGCAGAATATTGTTTACACAGAAACCATATTTCGCGGGCTTTTTTCTGACCAACAATACGAGCCAGATACGATGAGCCAAAACCAGCGTCGAAACTGCCAACTTTTGGTCCAGTCTGGCCAAATATGGCATTTTCGGAAGCAATACTCAAATCGCACACAACATGTAAAACGTGTCCACCGCCTATGGCATAACCATTTACCATGGCAATAACGGGTTTTGGGATGCTGCGAATTAACTTCTGCATATCGAGTATATTCAGCCTGGGCACACCGTCTTTGCCAATATAACCGGCAGTACTTTTCACATTTTGGTCGCCACCGCTGCAAAAAGCTTTGTCGCCTTCACCTGTAATAACCACAACATTGATATCCTGACTTTCGCGGCAATACACCATAGCTTCACACATTTCTTTGGTCGTATCGGGTGTAAAAGCGTTGCGATAGCGCGGACGGTTAATAGTAATTTTTCCTATTCCTTCGAAGTATTCAAACTTTATTTCTTCGTATTCTTTTATCGTTTCCCAGTTTCGTGTTGTCATAATCCAAAATGTTTAACGTTCAGAATTTGAACACAAGTATTCATGAAATGTTTGACAAGTTGTTTCATTTGGTAATTGCAGATGTTCTATTTTTTTCGAATAACGATAGAAATAGGCACTCCTTCGAAATCGAAATATTCTCTGATTTTATTTTCGAGATAGCGCTTGTAAGGTGCTTTAACATATTGCGGTAAATTGGCATAAAATGCAAAAACCGGAGTTGTGGTAGGCAGCTGGGTTACGTATTTTATTCTGATGAATTTGCCTTTGTTGGTTGGTGGCGAAAACTGCTCGATGGCTTCAAGCATGTATTCGTTCAGCGCAGAAGTTTTGACATGCTTTTTGCGACTTTCGTAAACTTCCATGGCTTTCTCAAAGGCCTTAAGTACACGCTGTTTGGTAAGAGCCGATGTAAAAATAACAGGTACATCGGTAAACGGAGCAATTCGTTCTTTAATGGTCTCTGTAAAAGCTTTGGTACTTTTGTGGTCTTTTTCAACCAAATCCCACTTATTCACCAGAATTACAATTCCTTTTTTATTTTTCAGTGCCAGGTTAAAAATATTCACATCCTGTGCCTCTACTCCACGTGTAGCATCGATAAGCAGCAAACAAACGTCGGAAGCCTCAATGGCGCGTATCGAGCGCATTACCGAATAGAATTCGAGATCTTCGTGAACCTTGCCTTTTTTACGAAGCCCGGCGGTATCGGTAAGAATAAAATCGTGGCCAAATTTATTGTATCGTGTAAAAATCGAATCGCGGGTTGTTCCGGCAACATCGGTAACAATGTGCCGTTCTACACCAATCATAGCATTAATCATCGACGATTTTCCTACGTTGGGGCGTCCGATTATTGCAAAGCGAGGTATTTCATCATTATTTTCAAATTCACGTTTAGCTGGAAACGCATCTACCACTTTATCGAGCAAATCGCCTGTGCCACTTCCGTTAATCGACGAAATGCAAAATAAATCGCCAAGGCCAAGGTTATAAAATTCGTACGAATCATTAATCCGTGAGTTGTTATCTACTTTATTAACCGCAAGCACCACCGGTTTTTCGACCTTACGCAAAAGCTGTGCTATTGCATCGTCAAAGTCGGTAATTCCGCTTTCAACATCAACAACATAAATGATTACATCGGATTCGTCGATGGCCAAATGAACCTGTTTACGAATCTCTTCCTCGAAAACATCGTCGGAATTGGTTACGTAACCACCGGTATCGATAATGGAAAACTCATGTCCGTTCCATTCTCCCTTACCGTAATTCCGGTCGCGTGTTACACCCGATTCATCATCGACAATGGCTGTGCGCGACTCAACAATGCGGTTAAAAAGTGTTGATTTACCAACATTAGGCCTGCCAACAATTGCTACTATATTATTCATATTCTTTTCTGTAAATTATCTGTTACTGTAATTGTGTTTTAGTGCATGTCGTAACCAAAGCCGTGTAGTTTTTGTTCTTCGTCGCGCCAGCCTTTGCTGATTTTAACATACAGGTCGAGGAATACTTTCTTACTGAAAAACTCCTCAATGTCTTTCCGGGCTTCAATACCAACACGTTTTATTGCTTTTCCCTGGTGTCCGATAATAATTCCTTTTTGCGTTTCGCGGTTTACGTAAATAATGGCACGAATACTAAGCATTCGTTCATCTTCCTTAAACTCTTCCACTTCTATTTCAACCGAATATGGAACTTCTTTCTGGTAATGGAGCAATATTTTTTCCCGGATGATTTCCTGTACAAAAAAACGTTCGTTGCGGTCTGTCAGTTCATCTTTTGGGAAAAAAGCCGGACTTTCGGGTAGCTTTTCAAGTATCATGTTGAAAATGGGCTCAATATTGAATTTCTCTTTTGCCGAAACCGGTACAATCTGAGCATCCGGCAACATGGTTTTCCATTGTTCGATTAAATCCAACACCTTTTGTTGTTCCGATAAATCGATTTTATTTAGTAACAAAATAACCGGGATACCCGATTTTTTTACTTTCTCGATATAATCGGTATTCTTGTCGAAAGTTTCTACAACGTCGGTTACATATAAAATGATGTCCGCATCGCCAATGGCTGAATCAACATATTTCAGCATGTTTTCCTGTAACTTGTAGTTGGGCTTGAGGATACCCGGCGTATCGGAATATACTATCTGAAAATCGTCGCCACTAACAATTCCTTTTATGCGGTGACGGGTAGTTTGCATTTTAGAAGTGATAATGGAAATTTTTTCGCCCACCAATGAATTCATTACGGTGGATTTTCCAACGTTTGGATTGCCAATTATATTTACAAATCCTGCTTTATGTGTCATTTTTATTTATTTATAATAATCGGAATGCTTTTGTATTTAAAGCAAATCTTTCACTTTATTGTTTATTTCTGCCCAATGGGCGTCGTCCATGCGGGCTCCGTAAATGGTTATAACGTTACCGGCAACCAGCGAGGCTATTTTACCACAGGTTTCAAGTTTGTAATTGCACGAATATCCGTACAAAAACCCCGCGGCATATAAATCGCCTGCTCCGGTTGTGTCGATACAGGTAGTACCAATAGTACTTACTTTAACCTTTTCATGGCTATTTCTTATTATAGAACCGGTTTTACCGGTTTTAACTATAACAACATCGCAATATTCCGACAACGCTTCGGCGGCTTTTTCAGGCTCGAAACCAGTAAAAGCTTTTGCTTCTTCTTCGTTTGCAAAAACGATGTCGATATAGTCGGTTGCGATTTCTTTCAGAAAATCGAGGTTTTCTTCTACTACGTTGTAGCTGGCCAGGTCGAGCGCAATGGTCAAACCGGCTTTGCGAGCCATTTCGGCAGCTTTCCGAACCAAATCGTGGTTTTGTACCAGGTAGCCTTCGATATATGCTATATCGTATCCTCGGAATAAGTCGATGGTAATTTCGTCGGAGGAAAGTTCAATAGCAGCTCCCAGATAGGTAGCAAAAGTCCGTTCCGAATCGGGTGTTACTAATGCCAGTGCTACTCCGGTAGATGTTTCGGTATGAAACATTTGTGGTTTTACACCAATCTTTTGCAGCTCTTGCTCGTACTTTTTACCCAGTTCGTCGGTTCCGGTTTTGCCAATAAAACCAGCTTCGGTACCTAAATACGCCAGGCCGTGAATGGTATTGGCCACCGAGCCGCCGGGAGACAATATCTGTTCGTATTTCACAGATTGCGTATTGATATTATTTGATGTTTCGGCATCTACTAAGGTCATGCTGCCTTTTGGCAGGTTATTTTTTGTAAGCAGCTCTTCGTCGGTTAATTTGACCACTATGTCCATTAACGCGTTTCCTATTCCAATAATACTTTTCTTTGAGCTCATAAATAATCACGTTTTAATAATTTTTTTGCCCTAAAATAATTTTTACCGGTTGATATGTGGTTTAAAAAAACCACCTTTTAAGGCATTTTACAATGAATTTGCAAAAATAACAAAATGCAACGAGAAGCAGTAGTTTATAAGTATTCTTTAACGAATTAATTAACAATTAGATGCAGATATAACTATAAAAATCGCCTCCCCACGTCGGAAAGATGTTTTTTATATGATGAAACATTGCCGGGATTCTTTACCGACTATTTGCAAAAGCTTTAGAAGCTTAATCAGTTAAATAAATTCGGTCTCTGAATTCAAATCCTAATAGTTTAATTCTGCCTGTGCCTTTTTTGGAAGGGTTTTAACAACAAGCTTGTATGAATGGTCAATCCACTTTTCCACAAAGCTATCGGGAACGATTTCGTCAATTTTAATGGTGTTCCAATGCTTTTTATTCATGTGAAAGCCTGGCATTACAAATGAATATCGTTCACGAAGTTCGATTGCGGTTTCAGGGTCACATTTTACGTTAACCCACAAATCACCTTCAAGGTCGGTTAGGGCAAACATCTTGTTCATCACCTTAAAAACAAGTGATGTTTCATCAAAAGGGAAGTCTTCTTTAGCTCCATTTTTAGACAAACAATATTCTCGAAGTGATTCAATATTCATTGTTGATCGTTATTTTCATCAAAAATAAGAAAAGCTCTTTTGATAATTGATTTATTTCTGTGTTTATTAAAAAAAACGCCTTTCCTGATTGAAAAGGCGTTTTTTATATCTTTCTTTCTTGAACATTGACCTTGACGATCGCACCGCAACTATTCTGCTTGTCCTGATTTGGGATGCTCAATAAGTTCCAGCAAGAGCTTTCTATTTAGTGCTTGCTCCAATTACTCGTATTTCGATTGTCGTGAGCTAGTTTTGGCCAACCGCTTGCAGCCAGAGAAGCATCGCCCTGAATGGCAATAACCTGATTATTTCCGACAA
>JAQICD010000185.1 GCA_027858715.1 Prolixibacteraceae bacterium | reverse complement strand
CTATTTGTTCCACCTTATTTCAGATTATGTCACATTAACCGTGGCTAAAGCACTTCCCAAACCGGAATTGTCATCCCAGGTTACCGAGATTCCCCCTTCTGTTGCTGCATCATCCTGAATAACCAGGTTGGAAGGCAACGGCAAATCACCAATTGAAATCTGCAAAGTGCTGAAATCAGGGATTTCACCATTTGAAAAAAGAAAAATAAATCCCGGATTCTCGGGACAAGTTGTGCTGTTTGTGCATGGGCACAAAAACTATGACCAAAAAATAAAACACCTGCCTGCCGTTCGCAGTTCAGGCAGGGAAGGGTTGGCGGTGCGAGGGAAAAGGTGTGGTTTATAGCGGTATTTGATGTTGGAAATTCCCGATCGTTAGCAATGAAAATCGAAAAACATATTAAAAAACAAAAGAGCAAAGAATACATCTGCAAAATTATTCGTCGAAATTCTATTTCTCGGTTAATCGAAAGATTTAGCTCTAGTGGTTAGAGCGGCCCCGACGTACATCGGGATTAATCCGTAGGTCGTTGGTTCAAGTCCAACCTGGGGAGCAAAAAAAGCTGGTCAGATATGGTCGGCTTCGGGTGTGAGGATAATATTTTACAACAGGGGACTTAGTGGACTTCCTTGCGGTGTTCCTTCTGTTCGTCGCCTTGTCAGACCATCCAGAAGAATACCTGATTGCAGGTATCTCCTTATCAAACTTAGTAATTGCTTACTATTCTTTCCAGTATTTACAATTTAATTCTTGCTGCTTTTCATTTAAGTGAATGCCATAAAATGCTCGGATACTGCCTTCAATGCATCTTATGAATTACAATATAATTCAAAGCGTTTAACGTTCAGTCCTTCCTTAACTTAACTTGTGAGACCTTCTGCAATACTTTAATGCAGCTCGTTTCCCTATAAGTATTATGACTTCTGCTGACGTCTCACCTACATCAGCTCGTGTTCAGTGAGATATCCCCGGGTAATGGCATAAACTTTCATCCTATCGCTGCCGCATCTACACATTGGCCTTTACTTCAGTGATACGCGATGCACTGAGCGGTTGTCGAAGTGTGCTACCTTATGCTGCACTTGTCACATAAATAAGCTCATCCCCTTTCAGGTTGGCAAAATGTAAATCATATTAGCTAACCCCTTTGCTCCACCTTCATTACAAAGGCTTCATCACTACTACGAGTCAGTCCGTCTCTGATGGGCTATAAATTGTTTTAATCCCGATCGCTATCGGGATTGGGTTTAGGATAGGCAAAAAATAGAGGCATAGCCAAAGCTACGGCGATATTTTTTAACGAAGCATAAACCCAAAAGAATGAAAGAATATGGCTCATTCAATGTGGTAAATGGTATAAGCTATGAACTACTTTTGAAAAGTATAACGAATGGATAAGATTATTATGTGTCCACCCCAATTATGAAGTGATCCATGAAATGCCCCGGGTTCATTTAATTTTTTCACACCCTTCGAACCCATCTGCAATTAGTGCATTTACTTTATCGATACTGTGTTTAATCTTCAGATGCTTTTTACAATTGTACAACTCAATTAGCGGATCATTATCGATTATACTACTCATCAGCTTATTGATGTCAGGTGCCACATCAAGCTTTACATATTCTTCGTACGTGAAAAAAGTAAACGCAACATTCACCCCTATTCCCCTTTTGTCGAGTAAACAACCATCTATTAGCTTTATGGGTTTCACTAGTTCATCATCTACCATTATATCTGACGGTGAAGGGTAAGAAACAATTTTCGTCTTTTCAGCATTCATAATAACCGGCACATTATTGGAGTAATCGGCTTTTGTTTTATAAATTAAAAAAGGCTCACTTGCCATCGGTTGTTGATTCCCGGTTTGTTTTGATAAGTTACATGCAGCAACCATCAGTACGATTAAAAAGATAATTCCTCTATTCATTGATGATAATTTTTTTATATTTCCTGTTGGTATCACAAATTAACGATAAATGATAAATTCCCTGCTGAAAAGATGATAAATCAATAGAAAAGTTCTTCCTGTTTACAAAACCAGATAAAACCATTCTACCCATTTGATCGTACAAATGGTAGTTCGTTACTACCTGATCAACTGTAACTTCAACACGATCGGTTGCCGGATTGGGGAAAACCTTAAAATCCTCATCTGCTATCAAATGAACACTTGTATTTACTTCCCTCTGAATTTCAACAGATAACGAGTAAGTCCCGGTGTTTCCTTCAAAATATGGTATCACACCAAAATAAACTTCTCCGCCATTCTGCAAAACATAAGGTGCATCCATTTCATCATCGTACATCTGCGACCACTCACCATTATCGGAGTGAGCCCATATTACATCGAGTGTGAATTCTTCATCTATTTCCGAGCTATAGCTGTCGTGTACCCGGGCAGAAATGGTATAGCTATATCCCTGCGGTAATTCCATCATATAATAGTCTTCGTCGGCTTCGTTGTGCAGATTGGTTTCAACAGTATAAAAACCAGAATAATTGTCTTCAAACTCCACATTAAAGAGCGACGCATTACCAGGGTCATCGTTATTTTCAAATCCGTCGGGACCAATAGGAGGTAAAGTTACGTTTACCCTTACAGGATTTAAAAAATCACCCGGGGCTATCACAATCTGTTCATCGCTGTTGGCCGGATAGTGAACCAATCCAACAATGTAGGATCCCGGCTCCACATCAACTGAATTGTTATCATACCATATACTTGAATAATACCCCCCATCTATGCTTACATCAAAAATATCTATCTGCTGAGCCAACTCCCCATCGGGAAAAAAGAGGCCGGCACCAAACTCCCCTGAATAATCCGTTGAGCCATAATTGGCTATTTTAGTATCTATTCGTAAAGGTTCGCCAACGATCAAAGGATCAGGATTAACTTTAATCGAATCAAATATTGTTATTTCAGTATTTTCAAAAGGTGAAAGTACGTTAGCAACAATAAAGTTTTGGTAGTCTCCATCAGCTATGGATACCCAATTTTCACCTTTCGATTTTGAATAAATACCTATGTAATAATTGCCGGGGTATGCAGAAATCCCTTCAGAATCGAAAAAGGTATCATACCAGTAACCAGATTCCAGCCCAGCATCATCAACGGTGAATGTTTCAATAAATTCAACAAAATCCCCATCTTCATCAAATAATGCAGCTACAAGTTCTCCATAAAAATTCTGATCGCCAAAATTGGCAATTTTCAATTCGATACGAAATTCGTTGAACTGATATATTTCAGGGACAGTTATGGGTGAAAAAAGTCTTAAATCACTTTCGATCTCTGTATCCGGGGGCTGAATACCAATTACCACGCACTGATTGTCGTTGTATGTACCATAGCCGGCACCTGTTCCTAAATCGGAAGGTTCGAACGCGTCAAAATGGAAATAACCATCGGCAATGCCACCCCACCCCCAGTTCATATGAAAATAGTTGTTATTGTCGTAGCCGTCTGCCACGAAAGCATGTCCGCTATCACCTCCAAACCCTGCAAAGAGTATGGGCCGATTGGCATCAAGTTCGTTTTTCAGTAATATTATCCACTCGTTTGTTGTCATTCCTTCACGCTCAACACCTCTTACCGTTGACTCATCATAACCAAAAAACTCCTTCAGCGCATATTCAGAACAGCTGGAACCATACGATTTATCTTCGATTACATAAGCACCACTGCCACCGGGGCCATAATTCATATCGACACCAATTCCGCAATGCAACATTAAGGTAGCCACAGCATTAATATTGGTTGCCGAAGATGAAGCACTTAAAGCATCGGGCATATTGCTCCAATCGTAAGTTGTAGCCCCAAAGTTGGCCGACAAATTGCCGTAGGTTACCGTGTTTTTTGAATGATAGTAAGTGTGGATCCCCCGCCCCTGTTTGGGGTAGTTATGATATTTCATGACCTGCGCCATTGCTGTTGCGACGCAACCCGTAACAGCTTTTTCACTAAACAAGGACGCTTGCGGGCATAAGTCGTTGTAGTATGGCGACTGGCTCCAGGTGGTTGTCATTAAAGGACTCACGGCAGTGGAAGACACTTTTTCCAAATTGCCACCGTTTTCCAGCATCATCCAATCACTATTGGCCCGAGTGCTTTTAAGTGCGGTTTGTTCCCTGATAAAGCGGATTTGCCGCTTATACTCTCCCACCCATTTGAGCATATTTACAGGCAAATTATTTTCATCCAACTCTGTATCTAACCCATAGGCAAGTACCGGGCGGGCCCGGTCATCCCCCGAAACCAAAACAAATGCATCATCTGCCGTTTTAAAAAAATACACCAATTGTTCTTCATTTACCCGGGCACTCTTCATACCCATGAGGCGTTCGTTGCCTTTAATCAACAATGGAACTGCTTTTAATTCCTCCACAGAAAAACTCTTTAGCTCATTTCGTGCCTGAGATAGAAAATTTGCTGCTACCAATCTGGCTCGTTCCGGCTCTACCTGTTCTGCTTTAAGGATTAATAATCCGGACAGAACAATCAATAAAGTGATAATTAGTTTTTTCATAAATTTGTGTTTAGGCAGACTAATATATATGTTGTAATTTTGTAATCAACATTTTAAAATTAATCATTATTTTATCATATTACATTGATTTGACGCTAGTTAATTAATTAATTCAAACCTGTACGTTGGGTTGTTTCCAAAATCATTTGCACCTTATAAATAGTTTGATCCAGCCAGCCATCCTGTCCAATTCCCTCAAATTTTTGTGATTGCATGAATTAGCATTTCTTTTCTCTGTAAATCAATTGGGATAGAATAATTACCATCAATCAGCAATGTTTGATTAGTCCCCGATGGAATGTTTGTCAGATACCTCAGATTAATGAGGTAATGGTCACTTGTCCTCCAAAATTCCTGGTCGGATAGTACTTTCTCTATTTCAGCTAAAGGAATATTAAGGCTGAATGACTTTTCACCTGTCATGTAAACAGTCGTTGAATGATCCGGCCCATAACAAAAAAGAATTTTGTCGGGATACAAAACATGAATGACCTCTCCATATTTAAAACTAACTTTACGATTATTGTTGAAAAATGGCTTCTCCATTAAATTATTTTTCAACTAAAATAAAGAATCGACCGGGAGAAATTTGGGTTCAATGAATATTCGAATACAGAGAATGTCTAAATGGAAGGGTTATAGTATTATTTGATTTTTCAGAGTTGATTAAAAAGCTGCAACAATTCATCTTTTTTACGTTTGGAGACAGGCACGCGACTCCCATCACTCATAACCAGTGTTCCTCCATCCACCTTGTCGAAACGAGAAATAAAATTCATGTTGATCAAGTGTGATTGATGAGGCCTGAAAAAGTCGTAATCATTTAATAGCAGCTCATATTCTTTTAACGTGCGTGAAACCAGGAGTTTCTTTCCGTTTTCGAGAAAAAACTCGGTGTAATTGTGATCGGCCAGACATCTTACAATTTCTGTAACTTTAACTACATGGATGCTCTCCTGGGTTTTTAATACAATTTTTTTACTTTCAGAAGAGCTACTATCCATATTTTTGAGCAACACTTTAAGTTTTGAACTCAGATTATCCTGCTCTTTGTGCATCTCGCAACGTTTAAGTGCCTCAATCAATTCTTCAACATTAATGGGTTTCATGATATAATCAACCGCGCTGAATTTGAAAGCCTTAATAGCATATTCATTATAGGCGGTGATGAAAATTACCATTGGTGCAGATTCGTCTAATCGGGCAAGTAAATCAAAGCCCGAACCATCGGGGAGGTTGATGTCAAGGAGAATCAAATCGGGTTTCCATTCCTTAATACTTTTTTCGGCTTCGGCAATATTTTTGGCCGTTCCCAGTAAATCAATATTACTGCAATACTCGTTTACAATTCCAGAAAGCATTTCTCTTATATGCTTTTCATCGTCAATTATCAAAGTGCGTAACATATTTTAAAATCTGGTTTGATATGGTATAGTAAAATGAATGACCGTTCCGGTAGCATTTTTTGTTATGTCAGATTGATCAGTAACTTCAAATACAGAATTACTCCTTTTCCTTTTTTTATACAGCATTTTCAAACGATTTCGCGTGTTGTTCAGGGCGAAAGGTTCGTGCCCTTCATTTCTTGTTTGATTGGTTTTCAGGGTTTGATTTATTCCAACGCCATTGTCTGTTATATAAATATGGATATCATCGGCAACCAATTGATAGCAGATTTCAATTTTACCCTTGTAATCTATGTTTTTCAAACCATGTTCAATAGCATTTTCAATAAATGGCTGGTTAAGCATGGGAGGTATTAACACATTTTCGGTATTAAATGATTTATCAATCTCGATGGTATATTCAAATAAGCCCGGATAGCGCAACATCTGTAAGCTAAAGTAGTTTTCCAATAATTTCAGCTCACTTGCCAAATCAACCAGATCATTCCCTGAGTTGTATATAATTTGCCGCATCAGCACCGAAAATTTCGATAAGTAATTAGAGGCTTCAATGGCCGAATGGCTCATGATGTAGTTTTGAATAGCCGAAATGGCATTAAAAATAAAATGAGGGTTCATTTGTGATCTCAGTAATCTCTGCTCATTAACCAGTGCCTTAAGTTGGTCTTCATTACGTATTCGCAAAAAAACAATATACATCATCAGCATAACCAACAACGACAAAGAAATGGCCAGGTAGAGAAATACGCGGTTGCGCTGAAACAACAATTGTTGATTTTGATTTTCGATTTTTAGTTGTTCATTCTCTGCCTCTTTTCGCTCAACGTCGTAACGGGTTCTCAACTCTTCGAGTTGTTGGTGTTTCTCAACACTGAAAATGGAATCATTCAACACCTTACTTTTATCCAGATAAAAATAAGCATCGTCAAAATCTCCTGAGTTTCGGTAAAGATCAGCCAATGTACCATAAATGGGAATCAGCTTATGAACCAGTCCGGTTTCTTCAGCAATTTTAGCCGATTGAAACAGGTTTTCCTCAGCTTCTGAAACGGCTCCCTGCATCATGTCTATTAGCCCGATGTTGTAATAATTTGCAACCAAACCTTCACGATCTCCAAGTAGCGTTCTGATCTCTTTTGCCCTTTGATTATAATAAATGGCACTGTCGAGCTGATTTTGCTCCATATAGGTTTTACCGATATTGGTTAAGGTTAACGATTCACCATGTTTATGATCAACCTTCCGATAGCTTTTCAAAGCTTTTGCCAAGTAACTGGTGGCCTTTTCATATTGCTGTTTTTCGGTGTAATAAGCCCCGATATTGCCTGTAATTGTGGCAATTTCCTCTATCAGGTTCATACGTTCGAAATAAGGTATTGCAGATAAAAAATAACCGATGGACTGATCATATTTCTTCCATTTCCAATATAAAGAACCTATATTGTTTAACGAGTAAGCAACACCTTTCTCATCGCCAATTTTTTCCCTTATTGACAATGCTTTCAGGTTATATTCCATTATTTTATCCTGATCGGCAGATAATGCCTGAAGCAGGTAAGCAATATCACTATATGCCTCTGCAATCTTAACCGAATCGCTGGTATAAAGATAATAATCGAGCCCCTCGTACATGTTATCGAGTGAAGCTGAAAAATCACCCAGGTAACCATTGGCATAACCTTTCGCTTTAAGCGCGGCATACCTAAGCGAATCGTTGCTAATATTAATGGCCAACTGCTCAGCTTCTTCGGCATACAATAAAGCTGCAGGTGTAGCATTATACACTGTAGCGTTAGACAAATCGATCAAAATTGCAGTTTTTTCTTCGCCCTGAGCGTTCTCGAATAGCACCTGCAAGCTATCTGCCAGGTTTTGTTGACCGACAACAGCACCAGGAACGAAAAAGTAAATTAAAAAAAGGAATCGCGAAAGTATAATCATAACGCACAGTATGACTGACGTGTAAAGTTACAGAATTGATCAATTCAAAAATCAAAAAATAATATTTTTTAGAGTTCAGTAGCTAACTGCATATTATCTCTGTTTGGTATATTTTGTCCGCCTTCACCATTCTGCTAATTAAATTGTTGAATATGTTCTCTTTCATTTGAGAGCGATTAGTTCT
>JAQICD010000176.1 GCA_027858715.1 Prolixibacteraceae bacterium | reverse complement strand
AAACTGACTCGAAAATTAACTACAAAAAACATCTTTTTACCCCTAATTATTTTAATGCTGGCTTTTTCAATGCCAACAAGTGTTTTTTCACAAGAAAAAAATATTTCATGGCGACAAGCCATGCGACAACCAACTGAATGGCATGCTACTTCCGAGGCCATTCGCATTGCCGATAATGTACTTTTGTATCAGAAAAACAATGGCGGATGGAATAAAAATATCGATATGGCCAATGTGCTTACTGATAAAGGAAAGAATGAACTTCGTGCCGAAAAGTCCCAAATTGTAGGTGCCACTATCGATAATAGAGCCACTCATACTCAAATGCGATACCTTGCCAGGGTTTATAATCAAACAAAAATTGATCGATTTAAGATTGGTTTTTTTAAAGGTCTGGATTATTTGTTAGAAGCTCAATACGATAATGGAGGGTGGCCGCAGTATTATCCGTTGCGCGAGGGGTACTACACTCACATAACGTTTAACGATGGTGCGATGATTGGCGTAATGAGTTTATTACGTGACATCGAACGTGGCGAAGAGGATTATCGTTTTATCGACAATTCGTATAAAGAAAAATGCCGTGAGGCCAACGAAAAGGCTGTGGATTTGATTCTCGAAATGCAAATTGTTGTTAACGGTAAACCAACAGCATGGTGTGCTCAGCACGACGAGCATGATCTTTCGCCTGCAAAAGCGAGGGCTTACGAGTTGCCTTCAATTAGCGGGGGGGAAAGTGTAGGTGTTGTAAAATTTCTGATGGATATCGAAAATCCCGAGAACAAAGTGGTGCGTGCTATTGAATATGCAGTCGATTGGTTTCGCAATTCCAAAATTGAAGGCAAAAGAGTAAAATGGATAGAAGACGACTCGTATGAGCGTGGCCGCGACCGCGTGGTTGTAGATGATCTCGATGCTTCGGCCCTATGGGCTCGGTTTTACGATGTAGAAACAAATAAGCCTATGTTTGTTGGTCGTGATGGTATTGTTTGCGACAAGTTATCGGAGATTGAGCAAGAACGCAGAGTAGGGTACAGTTACCTCAGTAATTATGGCGAAGATTTGCTTGAAGATGATTATCCTGAATGGCTTGAAAGAATATCGGCTACAGCAGGGGAAAAAGTTGGTTTGTACCGTGTGTTCGAAACTACGATTGTAAATAAAAGGCCTTACGAAAATCGCTTTACCGATGTTGAATTGCTGGTTCAGTATCAATCTCCGTCAGGGAAAATTGTTGATTTTATAGGCTTTTACGATGGTAATGCTGATGGATCAGGCTCTTTTTCCGAAGGGAATAGCTGGAAAATGCGTTTTATGCCCGATGAACCTGGAGTATGGAAGTATGTTTATAGCTGGAGCGATGGTACTGTAGGCGGTAATGGAACATTTTACGCCACCACACTGGATGCCGGGAAGGGTATTTTAAAGCCTTACGATAAAAATTCGTATTGGTTTGCCTATAATAGCACCGAACCGGTTTACTTAAAATCGTACTATGAAACGGGCCATGGCTCAATTGGCCAGGATTTTGACTGGGTTACAGCTAATGTATATCAAAAACTGGTTGATAACGGTTACAATCACTTGCAGGTTAATTGGTTGCTTTCGTTATGTTGTTTTGGCCAGTACTACAAAGATGGTCCTGAACCAGAAACGCTCAACCTGGCTTTGTTCAACGATGAAAATATTTCCGAAACCATGAATCTCGGTGTATGGCAACGAATGGAAAAGCATATGGAATGGCTCAACAACCGTGACGTCGGTGTACACATGTTTCTTGGAGTTGATGGAAGTAGGAACGATGGACCTGAATGGGAGAATTTAAATGATGAAGAGCGTGACTTTTACGTAAAGTACATGGTAGCCCGGTTAGCACCTTATGCGAATCTTGCGGGATGGAATTTTGTTTGGGAAGTACCCGGAGATCGCGAAGAACACGAATTGGCTTTTATGCGTCTGGTTAAAAAATACGATGTTTTTGATCATCTTACAACTTATGAGGATGAATGTCCGCGTGAAAATTTTTATCATTTACCTGGGTATTCATTCGCCGCAGTCGAAAACCACCGTATTGTATTTGATGATAAAAACCTGGAACGAAATCATCTTTGGCGTGAGCCCTGGACACATCACGTTGCATGTTTGCTTGGCTATCGTGGCAAGCCTGTTTTTATGAGCGAAGGCAATGCGCTGTGGCGTCGTTACTGGCATCAGCGCTCAGGAGCCGATCAGGAAGATTTACGTCGCTCGGCATGGGCTTGTGTTACGGCTGGGGCATCGTTTACATGGAACGGCCATGCCAGCGAATATGAGCTGATGGCAGGTGGCCCTGATGGGTTGCCCTTTAACAATGAAAATGAGTTTAAATTATCTGAAAAATACCTTAGTATTTTGGCAAAAGTAATGCAGAACGACGTCGATTTTTATCAAATGAAACCCGACGATGCTTTACTGTCTGACTGCGAAGCTCTACGTGTATATGCACTGGCTAAGCCCGGAAATCAGTATCTGGTGTTTGCAATGGATGGAGAACCATTTACTTTGAAACTAGAATCTGGAAATTACTCAAATGCATTTTGGCTTGATACAAAAAAAGGCGAAAAAATTAATTTTGTCGAAGTCGATAAATTGACTTTTGTCGAAGAGTTTCGTTTTACTCCGCCAAACAGAGAAACAGATTGGGCATTAATTATCAGGTAGAATTTATTGTAAAGCAATACTTTTTTCATCTTTAAATTTTCGTAAGATAAAGTCGTGGTCGAATGCCAAAGGTGGCAAAGCATTAAAATCAAACCATCTGGCTTCGGCTGCATCATCGCCAGCAGTAATGGCCGATTTTTTATCGGCTATTCCCCAAAATACAACAGAAATTGTTCTGCCACGCGGATCTCTGCCGGGTTTGCCAAACGTTGCAAATTGCGTCAAAGAAATGCCGGTAAGGTTGGTTTCTTCTACAAGCTCGCGGTAGCAGGCTTCTTCCAAATCTTCATCCATTTCGATAAAACCACCGGGTAAAGCCCATTTGCCTATAAACGGATCGTTGCCTCTTTTTATTAAAAGTAAATAGTGGGTGCTGCCTTCTTTAGCCAAAACAATAGCGTCGGTTGTTATACTCGGACGTGGATATTTATAAGTATATGACATTTAAATAATTCTTTTCATTAGTCGTAGCTGGTGGGTATATCGCTGCGTTTCCATGTTAAATATTCCTGCGTGATCGATGTTGTCGATTCTGACTTTCCCCGATGAATGAATAATTTTATTTTTTTCCCAGATAATTCCAACATGAATGATTTCACCTTCTTCGTTATCAAAAAAAGCAAGGTCGCCTGGAAGTGCTTCTTCAACAAATGAAAAATTCTCGCCAAGCATTGCTTGTTGAGATGCGTCGCGAGGTATGTTGATGCCGGCAATTTTATATGCAATTTGCGATAATCCTGAGCAATCGATTCCGAGTGGTGTGCGACCTCCCCATTGATAGGGAGCGTTAAAGTACGTTAGTGCTGAATTGATTATAGATGTTCGTTTGTCGTTGTCGGTTGGTTTTAATGCATTGTTGCTGAGTAGTTTATATGAGGAACCTGCGAATTTGAAGGTTGAATTCTTTTTAACAAATCGGGGCAAAGTACTTCCGGCAACAATCAAAAAATTACGATAATCGTCATTTTGCTGTACAATGTTAAAAATATCGACAGTTGTGTGATGTTTCTTTTCAGACAAGTACTTATATTCCCTTTTTGTGATGGGAACAATCATTTTTGAGTCTATCCAACCTTCATAGCCATCATGAAATAATTTAATTTTGCACCACTTTTTTTGATCTTCAATAATCTCAAAATGCTCGCCAAATAAAACCTGTGTACACATTTCGCTTTTTTCGGCAGGTTCAGTCCTGACTGGAATGGAACTTAGGTTTGAAATTCCGTACATAATAATTGCTAAAACTTTTCAATATTTTAAACGATTCAAATATACAATAATCCTTAGGTAATGGTATATATTGCTAAATATTTTTCTATTTTTAAAAAACTTTCAAAATTGCTAGATACATTATCATATGGGAGATCGTAAAACAAAACTGTTAAACTTGTTTCGGAAGTTTTATTATGCACTTTATCTAATTCTTACATTTGGAGTTATTTATTTGTTGTTGCCTAAACAAGGTACTTTTAAGTACGAATTTCAAAAAGGACGGCCCTGGGCACACCAAACGCTTATCGCTCCTTTCGATTTTCCGGTTTTAAAACCGAAAGAAGTACTTCAGGCTGAAAAAGATTCCCTAATGAAGAATTATATTCCTTATTTCACTATGAAATCTGGAGTTAAAGATAGTCAGTTGCAGTTGCTCGAAAAGAACATCGATGAATCATTTAATGTAGTCGAAGTTGATGTGGATTCCCAAAGTGTAAAACAAGTTAAAGCATATTTTACCGACTTAGTTGGGCGATTTTATGACAGGGGAATTATTGAAAGTCATGTTAAGAAGTATAATTTCCTGGGAAATGAAGATGAAATTAACCTTATTCAGGGAAATCGATCGCGTAAAGTACCTGCTTCGTCAGTATATACAATAAAAACGGCATATCATAATTTAAGCGATTCGTTGAGTGCCATAGCTGTGACCGATTCGCTTATTATGAAATTATTAGGAGTTGTTGAGGTTGGGAGTTTTCTGGAAGCGAATGTATTATATGACGAAGATTATAATAAAACCAAAACTGAGGAACTTTTGAGTAATGTTTCTTCTACACGGGGAGCTGTATTAGATGGTGTAAGAATTATTTCACAGGGCGACATGGTTAATAATGATAATTTTATCATCCTGGAATCGTTGAAACAAGCTTACGAGCGGAACAGAATGCATGGAGGATGGATTTCAACGAGCATCATAGGTCAAATGATTCTTATTGCTGCTTTATTAACCATTTTAGTTTTATACCTTCAGAACTTTAACCGCAAAATATTCTGGAAAAAGAGAAACTTTTCACTGATATTAACTACTATTTTAGTAACAGTAGTAATGGCACGTGTAATTTTCGAAAATGAATCATTGAATCTTTATTTATTGCCAATATGCATGTTGCCAATAATCATACGCACCTTCCTTGGTGCACGAATGGCAATAATGATACATGTCATTACAGTTTTGATAATTGGCTTTATGGCGCCTAATAGTTTCGAATATGTTTTTATACAAATAATTGCAGGAACAGTGGTGGTTGTAAGTTTAAGTAAAATGCACCGACGGGGACACTTAATAATAACGTCATTTATTTTAATGGCTACATACTTTGTTTTGTTCCTGGGTTTCGAAATTATAAAAGAAGCAGATTTCAGTAACATTGCATGGCGCGATTTAATATGGTTCGTTTTCAATGGTGTACTATTACTTTTAACCTACCTGTTGATTTATGTTTTTGAAAAAGTTTTTGGGTTTATTTCTGATGTTACTTTAGTTGAGCTTTCAGATACCAATCATCCGCTTTTACGTAAGCTTGCCGAGGTAGCACCAGGTACTTTTCAGCACTCTATGCAGGTTGCAAATCTGGCCGAGGAAACAATATTAAGAATTGGTGGAAATCCAATGCTTGTTCGTACAGGCGCACTTTATCACGATGTTGGTAAAATAAATAGTTCTGAGTTTTTCATTGAAAATCAACTTGAAGGCAGAAATCCTCACGACAAATTATCGAACCAGGGAAGTGTCGATAAAATTGTAAGTCATGTACTCGACGGGGTTAAGCTGGCAAAGAAGTATAACCTGCCCGAAAGCATTGTCGATTTTATTAAAATGCATCATGGGAAAAGTTTAGTGAAATATTTTTATCTGAAGCAAAAAGAACTAAATCCCGACATTGAACTCAATAAAAATGATTTTATGTATCCCGGGCCAAATCCAACATCGCGCGAAACAGCTGTTGTTATGCTGGCCGACAGTATCGAGGCCGCATCACGAAGTTTGCCTGTTAAAAATGCTGAATCACTACAAAAATTGATAACCCAAATAATTGATTCAAAAATTGAGAATAACGAATTGGAAGATGCACCGCTTACTTTTAAAGATATAAAAGAAATTAAAACCATCTTTTTAGAAAAGATGAAAAATATATATCATGTTCGGATTCAGTATCCGTCTGATGGCAATGATGATAAAAAGAAATAGTTTTAAAAACTCATTAATATTTATTAGAAAGATATGTTGAAGAATAAAATTGGAATTGAAAGAAAAAACTTTGAAAAAGTAATCGACGAGAAGCAGGTTTCGCTTTATGTGCTTGAAAATTCTAACGGGGTTGAACTTTCTGTCACCAATTACGGTGCTAAAGTTGTTTCGTTATTAGTGCCCGATAAAAATAACAAACTTACTGATGTAGTTACCGGATACGATAATATCGACGTTTATTTAAAATCGGGGGAACCCTATTTTGGAGCAGTAATAGGTCGTTATGGTAATCGCATTGCAAATGGGGAATTCAATCTTGATGGTGTTACTTATAAGCTGGAGCAAAACAATGGGCCAAACAGTCTGCATGGAGGCTCAAAAGGTTTTCATGCTGTAGTGTGGGATGCTGTTATGCTAGATAAGCAAACACTTGAATTGATATACCTGTCTAAAGATATGGAAGAGGGTTTCCCTGGTAATTTACTGGTAAAAATGATTTACAAACTTACCGATGATAACGAGTTTGTGATTGATTATTCTGCAGAAACTGATAAAACAACTTTGTGCAACCTTACAAATCATACTTATTTTAATCTAACGGGAGAGGGAAGTGATACTATTCTAGACCACCTGTTGAAAATAAATGCTAAAACATATCTACCTACTAACGATGTAGCGATACCCTTAGGCCATTCTGCTGATTTAGAAGGCACGCCTATGGATTTCACTAATGAAACGGTCATTGGTGAAAAAATTGATGATGATTTTATCGATTTGAAATTGGGCAATGGTTACGACCATAACTATGTAGTTAACGAAGATAAAAGAGGACTTGTTGAAGCCGCTGTTGCTTTCTCTCCGGTAAGTGGTATCGAAATGAAGGTAAGTACCGATCAACCGGGGCTTCAGTTATATACCGGAAATTATATGAACGGAACTGAAATTGGAAAGTCGGGAAAGGCTTATGTGAAACGCTCTGCATTTTGTCTGGAAGCACAGCATTATCCTGATTCACCCAATCAACCACAGTTTCCGTCGGTAGTTTTAAAACCCGGGCAAACTTACAGGCAAACAACAAAACATCAGTTTTCAATCAGGTAAGTATTGAGCATTAAATAAATTGCCCTTTTTTTTATGTGAAATGGCAATTTATTGCTCTTTCACATAAAAAAGTAGTGCATTATTTTATTTTCATTAAATAAAATGCTCTGAATTAAAAACTTATGTTTTGAAGGCCTTTTTTTGAAAAAAAAGGGTCGTGATTTGTTTGGGAGAAAAGAAAAATAGCCTATTTTTGCAACGCCTTAGAAAAAACAAGGCTATTTATTGACTCAGTAGCTCAGCTGGTAGAGCATATCCCTTTTAAGGATGGGGTCCTGGGTTCGAACCCCAGCTGAGTCACAAAAAGAGAGCATTTTGCTCTCTTTTTTGTTTTTAACCCTTTATGTACACCGTTTATATTTTATATTCTGAGAAAATAGATCAATATTATACTGGTTATACCAACAATATTGACCGCCGTTTGTCAGAGCACAATCGCCGTAAGGGCAAATATACCGACCGTGGAATACCATGGATTAACCAATAATTATTGACTGGTTTTGTGCAATATTTTTGTATTAAATAAACAATAAGAAAAGATTGCGGATTAGGTGGTAATTTTAGGTTTATGGTATAATTTATTTGTGTGGTAAGTTAAAACCTTTACTTTTGCAACGCCTACGAGAAAATAGGCAGCCAGATGACTCAGTAGCTCAGTTGGTAGAGCATATCCCTTTTAAGGATGGGGTCCTGGGTTCGAGCCCCAGCTGAGTCACAGAAAGGAGGATCTATCGAGATTCTCCTTTTTTGTTTTACACTCATTGACCAAATAAATAGTTACCAACAAAATATTCCCCTCTGAATTGACATTAAGTGCCTAGTCTTCCTCTTCCTCAATCAGCATTTCGAAGCCATCGTAGTTTATATCTTCACGCTCCAGTGCTTTTTCGTTATTAAGTGGTCTTAATTTATAGTGGCGGTGTGGTTTATATTTAAGTGTCCAAAGAAAAGGTACCCATAATAAAATGCCACCAATGATTGCGCCAACGTCGGCTTCTTCGTCTCTGCATATTGAAGCGTAATGGGTTTGATAACCTTCTTTTTCAATACGTACAGTTGTGCACGAAAAAACAATCTTAGTATCTGTCATTTGGTAGGGCGTTTGTCCTGCCGATTCACCGTCAAGGTACAAATCGGCTCCTGTAGGAGTTGATTCTATATAGGTTGAGCTGGAACAACTGCTCGTGATAATGAGTGCCGCAAGTAATACAGTGTTGGTTTTTAGATAGATATTTTTCATTATTTTGATTGTTTGTTGAGTAGCTTTGATTATCAACGTTTATCTCAATATATTATTATTGTTTAATCCAGTTTATTGCTGCACTTTCGGTACTAAAAGGCTTTGATGAATATCCTTTATCTTTAAGTCTCACAAGCGTTGGGATAACAATATCTTTAGGATCTTCAGTAATAATAGCGATTTTTTTATCCTTGAAAATTTCTATGTTTTTTTGATAATATGTGACTATTTTCTGATGTTCGGCGGATTCCATTTGCAGAGTTGCGTCCCTGTAGTCGATAATAAATCCAACAGTCTCATCAGGGATGAGGTTATTCGAGATAATATTATCCCAGGAATTCTGGATATCATCGAAAGATATATTTCCCAAATAGTATTTATAGAAGATTTTTGTCTTTTCATTAAAGAAATATTTGAAAGTATTTTCCATACAAAGGTTTATTACTTAAAGGTTGCTGGTGTGATATGTTTTTAAAAAGTTAAAAATAACATATTAATCAATAACAACTCAGAAACTGTTTAAATTTTGTTTTTGGAAGACACAAAAATATTCAGAAGGATAAAACTTAAACAGTTTATAAATCGGGATCAATTTTTTTTAAAGCTTCGTGGGCTGCATTTTGCTGCGATACTTTTTTAGATATTCCAACCCCTTTGCCTTTTGTTTCATTATCGATAATAACGGTGGTTGTAAACAGGTTGTTTTTATTATTTGTTATTTCTTCAGAAGTTTTGAAGTCAATTTCCACCTTATTTTTCTGTCCCCATTCAATAAGTTGACTCTTGAAATTTTGATCAACTTCTTCAACTTTGTTTAGATCTACATAAACATTTAGTATCTTTTTTACAACAATATGGCGTGATGTTTCATAACCTTTGTCGAGGTATATTGCTCCAATTAATGCTTCCAGTGCATCGCCATAAATACTTGAAACAGCTTTGTTGCCAATTTTTCGTGATCGCACAAACTGATCCAGTCCCATTTCAATCATAAGCTCCGACATGAATGTCCGATTTACCAGTTTTGAGCGCATTTGAGTGAGAAAGCCTTCGTCGCGCTGTGGAAAGCGCTTGTATAAAAATTCGGCTACAATTGCACCTAAAACTGCATCACCAAGATATTCTAATCTTTCGTTGTTTATAGGAGTTCCCAGGGAATCGGTTACCGAGGCTGAGCGATGCGTAAATGCAATGTCATAAAGACGTGAATTTGAGGGGTATATTCCGATAACATCTTTTAGAAACAAATAAAACTCTTTTCCTTCGTTTCGGGAAAAGAGTTTTATTCGTTGATAAAATGATCTAATCATTCGTATTTTTTGAAAATTATTGATGCATTATGTCCTCCAAAACCAAAGGTATTACTTAGTGCAAACGAAATATTTTTCTCTTTGGCTGTGTTAAACGTGAAATCGAGTTTAGGATCAATATCCGGATCCAATTCGAATTGGTTAATCGTTGGCGGAATCAGATTATTCTGAATAGCCAGTATTGCAGCAATACTTTCGGCAGCACCTGCCGCTCCCAAAAGGTGTCCTGTCATTGATTTGGTTGAACTGATGCTTAATTTGTAAGCATGGTCACCAAATGTTTTTTTGATGGCATTGGGCTCGGCAATATCACCCAAGCCTGTTGAAGTTCCATGAACATTGATGTAATCTATATCAGAAATATCAATGTTTGCATCTTCACAGGCAAGCTTCATTACTTTTGATGCACCGTTACCTTCGGGGTCAGGAGCAGTCATATGATACGCATCGCAGGTTAATGCTCCTCCTGCAACTTCTGCATATATTTTCGCACCACGTTGTACTGCGTGTTCGTATTCCTCTAAAATTAAAGTGGCACCTCCTTCACCCATAACAAAGCCATCACGATCTTTGTCAAATGGTCTTGATGCAGTTTTGGGATCATCGTTACGTGTTGATATTGCACGCATTGAATTAAATCCGGCAACTCCGGCCAGTGTTATGGCTGCTTCTGAACCTCCTGAAACAACAACATCTACTTTCCCCATTCGGATATACATTAATGCGTCGATTAATGCATTTGCCGATGAAGCGCAAGCAGTTACAGTGGTGAAATTAGGGCCGTGAAATCCGTACTCTATCGATATACAGCCACTAGCCATATTGGCTATCATTTTTGGAATGAAGAATGGCCCTGTTTTGGGATTATCATCTTTTATTCCTCTGATTTCATCCTGAAATGTTTGAAGACCGCCTATGCCGGCTCCCCAAATAACACCAACCCTGTCTTTGTTAATTTTTTCCAGATCCAAGCCAGAATCGAGAATTGCCTGCTTGGTTGATACTAACCCAAATTGGGTGAAAATATCAAATTTCCGGGCTTCTTTTCGGTCAAAATGATCAAGTGGATCCCAGTTTTTTACCTCACAGGCAAACCTCGTTTTACTGTTGGTTGCATCAAAACGAGTAATGGGTGCGGCATTACTAACCCCGTTCTTCAGATTGTTCCAATATTCATCAATACTGTTACCAGACGGGTTTATAGTACCTAAGCCTGTTACAACTACTCGTTTAAATTCCATAAAAAAAGTAAATGATTATTACTTGCTGTTTTCTTCAATGTATTTGATTGCTTCGCCTACAGAGCTGATCTTTTCTGCTTGATCATCTGGTATTGCCATGTCGAATTCTTTTTCGAATTCCATGATCAACTCAACAGTATCAAGTGAATCTGCACCTAAATCGTTTGTGAAGCTTGCTTCTGGTGTTACTTCGCTTTCGTCAACCCCTAATTTGTCAACAATTATTGCTGTAACTTTTCCTGCAATGTCAGACATAGTTGTAATGTTTAATGTTAAAATTATTCTTTAAATTTTTATCGCTGCAAAGTAAATAACAAACCTGTAACTTATGCAAATTTTTTGGTTCAAACACCCTTTTAAAATGATAACTACGCTTATATTTGCACCTAGTATCTTATTTCTTTTAACCCTTATAAGTAACAGTAAATGAAAAAAATAGCAATTTTTGCTTCAGGCTCGGGTTCAAATGCAGAGAATATTGTGCGCTATTTTAAAGACAGCGAACATTTGAACATAGAATGCATTTATTCGAATAAGCCCGATGCTTTTGTTCTGAAGCGCGCAAAAAAATTTAATATTCCAACTATGGTTTTCAACCGTGACGATTTTTATAAAACGGATGTTGTGCTAAATGATTTGAAAAAAAGACATATTGACTATATCGTGCTTGCGGGTTTTTTGTGGCTCGTTCCTGCTAATCTAACTGAAAACTTCACCATAATTAATATACATCCTGCGTTGCTGCCCAAATATGGCGGTAAAGGAATGTATGGGGATAAAGTACATAAGGCAGTGATCGAAAATAATGAAAAGAAATCAGGTATTACTATTCATTATGTGAATGATAAATACGACGATGGACAGATTATTTTTCAGGCCGAATGTGATATAAGTTCTGATGACACACCCGAAACTGTTGCGCAAAAAGTTCATGGCCTTGAATATGAGCATTTTCCGGGAGTAATAGAAAAGTTAATTTTGAATAACTAACTTTTCTTCATCCGATGTTGTTTTAATAGAATGAATAATGGTCTGTAATGAGTCGCGAACGGTAGCAAAGTGCGTGAGATTTTCTTCGCTGATAGGTTCAACAGGTGGCGCTTCAACTTTCAGCGGATCAACCGCTGAGCTGTTTTTGTAAATTCTGAAATCAAGATGGGGGCCGGTTGAAAGTCCGGTGCTGCCAACATAACCAATTACCTGTCCCTGTTTTATCCTTGTTCCTGTTGAAATGCCACGAGCGAAGCCTTTCAAATGCATGTATTGTGAAGTATATACCGAGTTGTGTTTTATATTGATGTAGTTTCCTCCCCCGTTACGCTGGTATCCTTTTTTTACTACAGTGCCGTCACCTATTGAATATACCGGAGTGCCTTTTGGGGCTGCATAATCAACCCCGTGGTGTGGTCTTCTGATTTTTAATACAGGGTGATAGCGGTTGTTTGAAAAGCGTGAGCTAATTCGTGAAAAATTAAGAGGCGCTTTCAGGAAAGCTTTTCGCAGGCTGTTTCCTTCATCGTCAAAATAACCTACCTGGGAGCCATTGTTAAAGAAGTAGGCATTTATGGTTTGCCCGATATGTGTTATAGAGGCTGCATGTATTTGCCCTATGCCGGCATATTGCCCTTCAACATAAAGGGCATCGAATAAAACTCTGAATTCATCGCCGGATTGTATGCCAAAAAAGTCAATGGTCCAGGCAAAAATGTCTGATAATTCAACAGCCAGTATGGGGCTGACTCCGGCTTCGGTGAAAGCGTTCCATAACGATGATTTTATAACTCCGCCTGCGATCTGGCTTTGGAATTCAATTTCTTTTTTACCTGTATATACCAATGAACTGTCGAGGTCGAAAACAACATAGTCCGATAATGTTTCTTCGTAAATCATCTTGCTTGGTATCAGGGTCGAATCTTTTCTTATTATAAAGTATTTATTACCTGACTTAATTTTTCTTACATCGAATATGCTTTTTGATGCTCGTGCTATACGATCTATTGCGACCGCTGATATTCCTTTCGGGCGCAAGATATCGGAAAGGCTTTGCCCGTATTTTATTGTTAATGTATCTATTGAAATTGTTTCGTCAATTGGAATGCCCCAGGCTTTTGGGGGCTCTGAAATTATTATCTCCTCATCAACTGTTATTGTTTTTATTTGCTTAGGTGGCACATCATAGTTGTAAGCTAATGCTACGATAAATAATGCAGCAAAGGCTGTAATGATTTCAATGGTATATCTTTTCACAGTTGTTTTTTTTGCAAAAATGTGATAACCTAATGCAATTTCAAAGCATTTCGATGTTAAATGTTTAAAAAATAAAGTTACATTTTACATCGTCATAAAATTATGCCTTTAGTACATCGAAACCTTCACCGTAAACTCCCATTACACTGCCCATGGTTATAAAGGCATTATTGTCTATGTGTTTTATATCTCTGAATATAGCCGACGTTTCTCTTTTCCTGACTACAGTCATTATTATTTTTATTGGCTTTTGGGTGTAGGCTCCTGTTCCGTCGATTAATGTTACGCCCCGACGTTTGTTGTGTAGGATATTCTTTTGTATTTCTTCCCACTTTTCAGAAAAAATAAATATCTGGGCCGATTGGTTCGCTCCGTTTAAGAAGGCATCGAGTGTGTACGAAACTACCCACATTGATACGTATCCATATATTTGCTCCCAGTTTTATGATGGCAATGGTTACCAATATGGTATTCACAGCGAGGTAGGTAACACCTGCCGGAATATTGGTTACGTAATAAATCAGGGCTCCAACACCGCTAATGCCCCCTCCGTTAATTTCGGCAGGTATCAGAAAAACAGTCCATCCGAGTGAGAACAATAACGATCCTAAAAACATAATACCGTATGCTTTAATTTTGTCAACCGATAGTTTCATATTGTCTGTTTTATTATTTTTATATTTTGTTTTTTGTGTTGCTTTTACAACAAATCACTTTCTTTGTGTTTGTATTAAGTCCTTTCGAAATTTGCCGCGAAAGAACTTCATTAAATCATTTTTAAAAATGATTTAAATCACTCGTTTAAGAATCTTTTTATGAATTTGTTATATTTTGTACCATGCGTTTAAAAAACATGTAAAAAATTAATAAAATGAGATGCAATTTTCTGTTATTGGTGTTGTTGTTTAATATTTCTGTGTTTGCTCAAAGCCCGTTTGGGAAATCGGAACAACGTTTCAAGGGTTCATTACATTATATTGAATTGTCGGGTGGATTAATCCTTCCATCGTTCAATTATTTTGATACAAGTATGGATGGTGTAGCGGGCGAATTGTTTTTCAATCATACTGAAGGTTTGGCTTTTCGCTCACAGTTCAGACGTCATTTTTCTTTCTCTCCAAGAATAACGTATGAGGTGAGAGGGGGGCATTATATTATTGACAACATTAGTTACAAAATTAAAACACAAAATGGGTCATTCCTGATCCCGCTTGAATATAATGGTTATTTTTCTAAAGATAAGAAATTAACCAAACCCGGTTGGTTGTTGTATGCCGGCCCTTATGTTTCATATTATTTTGGAGGGCGCATCGAATATGATAATAATGAGTTTTTGATGGAGAATGATGATTTGTCTTCGTTTGATTTTGGTGCTGAATTGGGTGTCGGAATAAGAGTGCCGACTTTTTCATTTACCGGTCAGGGGAATTTCACTCTGAAAGCAGCTTTTTATCATGGTTTTATAAGTAGTTACCCCAAAAATAACAATTCTCGAATTGAACGTTTTGGCGATTTGATGTTTTCTGAATCAGGACAGCGGTATAATATGGGATGGAAGCTCACTCTTACTTATGAGATAGCATTATCGTCGAAAAAAATTACAACTTTTACGGCTGGAGGTGATGGCAAAAAAACTTATAAACGATTTATTTTAAAGAATTAAATGCTGCCATTTTTAGATAAAAAAAAGTTGCAAGTTTAAAACTTACAACTTTTTATAATGTTGTGAACTTGAAGGGACTCGAACCCCCAACCTCCTGATCCGTAGTCAGGTGCTCTATCCAATTAAGCTACAAGTCCGGTTGTCTTTAAAAGCGGTGCAAATATAGGTGAACAGTGGATTAGTTCCAAATAAAATCGGGATTTTGTCGAAAAAAAATGCGTTTGTGTGCGGCTTATTTTAGATTGACTCTTGTAATTACTTCATATTTTTGAGATTACCGTTTTCGGTGTGTCCTTCGCTTTTTTTAATAATTTTCTGAATCTCCTCGCTGTTGAATCTTTTTATGTTTGTAATAATTATGTTGTCTGATAAGAAATTGCCATACTGATTACATTCGTTAAGTAGGTCTTTTATCATCGATTGAATGTCTGCCTTAAGTGGAATAAGTGCTAATGTTGTAGCAAAATCATCATAAAATTCAATTTCTTCGAAATCAGATCCATACTGCTCCATGAAAAATTTAAGCTCTTTTTCTAGCGTAGTTTGTTGTATGCTGTTTACTTCGCCGGGACTATTAAATGGGAAAATGAGAAAATAGCGAAGTTTATCGTTTTTACCACCCAATCCGGTTGATATAAAGACCTGTTGTTCGTCAAGAAGTGAACTTTGAAGAATCATCTGGCTTTGCTGGAGTGCAAGTATAGTCCAGTCTTTAAGCTCTGAAGGAGCATGTTTGCTGTAGTTTTCAAGTGCTCTGAAGGCCTCAACAGAATCCATCATGGCCAATTTTTGAATAATGGTTTTTTTATCATTATTATTTATCGATTCCATATTCATATCATCGATAAGCTCAGATATAGCGCGTTCTTCTTTTTTAATGTCAATCTTTTGCGACGACTCAAAAAATTCGCGCTGCAATTCAATATCAATCGTTTCTTCCAATATCTTGTAGTTGCTTGAAATATTGTTGATTAAGTCTTCTATGTTGTTATAATTTAATTCGTTGTCCATTTTTTTGCTTTTAGCTGAATGCTTACAACTTGTACAAAATTCGTTCCTTTATTAAATATGACAACTATTCAAGCAGTAATTTCGCAATTGTATCATCAGGTTTGTCTGATTTGAAAATAAAACTTCCGGAAACCAATACATTGGCACCAGCCTCGAAAAGTTTTCTGCCGGTTTCAAAATTTACACCACCGTCAACTTCTATAAGGGTTTTTAATCCTTTGCTGTCAATCATCTCTCGCAGTCTGCGCACCTTGTCGTAGCTCGATTCTATAAATTTTTGTCCACCATATCCAGGATTAACCGACATGATCAGCACCATGTCAACATCGGGCAAAATTTCGCTTAAAAGCTCTATGGGTGTATGTGGATTAATACATACGCTGGCCATTATGTCTTGTTCTTTAATGAAATTTATGGTGCGGTTAAGATGTTTGCAGGTTTCGTAATGAACTGTAATGTTGTCAGCCCCGGCATTTTTGAATGGAATAATGAACGCGTCAGGATTCTGAATCATCAGATGAACATCGAGCGGCTTTTTAGTAATTGTACGTACTTGTTCAAGAATTGGAAGGCCAAACGATATGTTGGGAACAAATACACCATCCATAACATCGAAATGTATCCATTCGGCATTGCTTCGGTTGAGCATTTCAATATCGTTGCCCAGTTGAAGAAAATTTGCTGATAATATTGAAGGTGCTATTATTCGTTTCATAATTTGATGTTTTTATATAAAAAAAGCTCCGTTTTGGAGCTCCTTTGGTTTATTCACCCAAATAACTTTTTAGAGTTCAGTAGCTAACTGCATATTATCTCTGTTTGGTATATTTTGTCCGCCTTCACCATTCTGCTAATTAAATTGTTGAATATGTTCTCTTTCATTTGAGAGCGATTAGTTCT
>JAQICD010000132.1 GCA_027858715.1 Prolixibacteraceae bacterium | reverse complement strand
GGGTTCAAAGAACGTCCTTTTGTTAGGAAATCAAAAGTGGTGACCCAACAATAATTCTCAATTTGGCTAATGACTGATATGCAGATGTTTGTGGAAATTTATTTGCAAGTTGGGTTAATCTATCCGCTATTTGTTTTCAATCAGCAAATCCACAATCTCATCAAGTATTTTGGCATTTGCCTCAACGTACTGCTCTCCTGCCCTCTTTAGTGCCTCCATGTTTTTCGTGCTGGCGTCGTCGAGTGCTCCATTTGCTGAACCCAGCGAAGGTTCCAAACGATAATAGAATCCATCTTTACCCGAAGCAGCATCAAACAATTGTTCCATTTGATAATGAACGGTTTCTGAGCTGCCCGACATCAAAATGTCGATTATGGGTCGCAGCCATCCTGCTAGTCCCCATCGTGAGGCTTTTTTGTAGGGATAAGGAACTTCACGCGCTCCTGTTCCTACCGACACAATAAGCATATCAGCGGCAGTTGGATAATCAGGTTTAAGACTGTCATTATTCACATCGCTATAAGTTGAGGTACGTGCTTCGGCATAGGCACACATGCCCGGATTGCCTGCAAAAACACCACCGTCGATCAAACACAATGATTGATCTGCCTGTGAACTAATTTTTGCAGGTGGAAAGTAAGTAGGTGCAGCCGAAGTTGCCCGTGCAATATCACGCACAAAGTAATTACGGAAATCGCCTTTTAAGGTGTCGCGCTGATTGAAAAAATAAGTTTTACGTTGCGCAAAATCATAAGATGTAACAATACAGGGCTTAAGCAACTCACTCAATTTAGTCTCGCCAAAATACTTTACCAAAACTTTTTCAATATTTCTGGCCGGATATTTTGCTTCAAATAAACCAAAAGGGTTCACAATTTTTCTAAAAAACGGCACCGAAAATATATCACCACCATGCTCCATATAAAGACTCACAGCATCTTTGGCTTCAAACACAGGGCGCAACTCGTTATCCGGGGTTAAATACAAACAGGTTAAAATCCCTCCAGTACTGGTTCCGGCTATTAAATCGAAATAGTCACTTATCCGAACATCATCACTGACTTTCTCCCGTAATTTTTGCTCCAAATACGAAAGAATGACTCCGGGAAGAATACCCCTGATTCCTCCACCATCGATTGATAGTATGCATACTTTTTTCTTCATAGATGCTTTAGTTTTTAGATTAAGAAGCGAAATAACCGATTTATCAGAACCTTTAAGTATTTTTCAGCCAATCCGACAAAAAATATTATTAACTTGAAAAAACAATAAATGACACTTAGAAACTGTATAAATATTTTTTTTGGAAGATGTTTTTAATTGTATTGAGTTCTTAAAAGTCAAAATTGACGATAATAACACCGCTATTTGAGGATATCTTGACAAAGTATAAACGCTCAAAACGTAAAAACATCCCGAAGGATAAAACTTAAACAGAGTTTCTTAAAGTAAACATATTTTTTGAATGGATAAAAATGACAAGGAAATATTTCTGGATGCATTATTAAAAGGCGACATGAGAAAGGGGTCGGCAATTGCTAAAAAGTACGTTGCAAGTCACGACGACATAAAAAACTTTTATGAGCATGTTATAAAACCTTCACTTTATAAAGTTGGCGAAATGTGGGAGTATAACGTCATTACAGTTGCTGCCGAACACTTGGCTACTGCTGTGTCCGAATCGATAATGAATGAACTTTACGAATATGTAATTTCGGAAGAACGCACCCCCTATAAAATTGTGCTTGGCTGCATCGAAAACGAACAGCACCAGGTGGGGGTGAAAATGATAGCCGATGTTTTTGAAATGCACGGATGGGATGCTTTATTTCTGGGAGCAAACACACCGACGGACGACTTCATTTCGTACATACATGAAACAAATCCCGACCTGATCGGCTTATCTTTGAGTATTTACTCACATGTACCTATTTTCGATAAGTTGGTACTGAAAGTCATTGCTGTCCACTTAAAACAAGTTGAGTGACAGCTGTTTATAATCAGGTTCTTTGATATTATTGTAATCTAATTTTTCAAATAGCTCATTTACAGGGGTTTTGTCGAGTAAGGAGATACCTAAAACCTGTAATATTTCGTAAGTAGATCGGTCGATTTCCAGGTCAGATCCAACTATTGCTACTAAGCAATACGAAATTATTGCACAATAAATTTGTATCCGAACAGCATTTTCCGATGTTCCCCAAAAGGACTTTATTTTCAAATGTTGTTTTATCCATTTGAAAAATAACTCCACCAACCAACGTTTTTTATACAACATGGCAACTTCAGTTGCTTTTAATTCCATGTTGTTTGTTAGAAAAACAAAAGTTCGTTTGGTTTCTTCATCATAGAACTTGACCCTGCGCAACTTTTCCGGGTAGTCTTTTGACACATAAAACCCAGTAAGTTTGCCTATTTGATCGCACAGCACACCAGTTGATTTGTCGACTTTGTTTGAGTAAATGCGCCTAAACTGTAGGTTCGATTTTCCCCGGGTAACAAAAAATGCGGAGAGCTTTGTGATATAATAAAGCCTCTTGAAATCAATGTAGCCCCGATCGAAAATATAATAGGCACCCGTCTCGTAGGGGATAAAATCCATAGCATTTACGTCATTGACCGTGGCTGCTGTAATGTGGATGAACGTGGGGATTTGGGTCACCACATCGTACAGCGTGTGAAGCTTTATGCCTGCTTTCTTTTTTCTGAATTTAGCCCACCAAAAAACACTCAGGCATAAATCAATTGTTGAAGAATCGAAAGCATAGACCGTACCTTTTATCATAAAATCATCGTTGGCCCGTTTCTTTCGGGCTATGTCGATAAGATAATAAGCAAATTCTTCAAATATTTTACTGCTGCGTTTCTCATTTGCCTTGGCAAGATTACTCCTGGTAACAGTTTTACCAAAACCAAGGTGGTATGTTTTCTTACTATGTGCATCAATAATTACAATCAAATCGCGTAAACTATCCCGGTTTGTTAATTGACCGAAAACCATGCATAGTAATTGGTTCCAGCATGTGAAATGTTTGACGTACCTATTGCCCTTATATTTCTTAACCAATCTGTCAAAAACGCGTTGCGGCAAAAATTCAATTATTTGCGCGAAAACATATTTACCATTATTCATAAGACTAATTTTTTAGCCTTTGAACTTAGCATTTCAAATCGTCACGCAATATAAAAGTGCTGTAAGCCTTAGATTACAAGTATTTCAAAGAACATTTTTAATTTTTTAATGGACACTAATGACTGAAAGTACATAACGAATTTCCTGAAACGCCCGCAATTGTGGGCGGACAGGCATTTTCGCACGGAGGGAAACAACTTTTTAAAAAACATAAAAACATTGTATTATTGAAAAGCCTTTTCGAAACAGAACAATACATAAAGAAATATGAAGATGAACACAAATGACAAGAAAAGCCGTTTAATAAAAACAGCCGAAGAACTTCCACCGTTTTCAACAGAAGCGTTTGAGGAATACAACAGCAAAATTCCGGAACTGGTTAACAAACTTAATCTATTAATGCAATGGCTTTTCAGAAGGAAAATGAAATTATGATTCTGGGGGAGGTAGATACAGCTACAATTACCCGGCATAATATTAGCCTGTCAAAACTGAACCGTGAAGTAAACAACCTCCAGCGAGAACTTATTAAGGAAAAAACCATACTGAAAAGCACCAATGCCAAACTGGAAGAATTAAACAAAAGTCAGAACATTATTTTAGGTACAGCAGCTCACGATTTGCGAAATCCCATTGGGACAACTTTTTCGCTAGCCGACCTTATAACTGAAAACCCTACAGATTACTCGGTCGAGGATCTTATTGGTTTTATCAACGTCATAAAAAATAATTCCGAACATACCCTTAATCTGCTAACAGCTTGCTCGATATCTCATCCATTCAAACCGGCAAGATTGAGCTAAGCCTTCAGCAATACGACTACAATAAAATTATTAAGCATTGTATAGAAATGAATCTGGCGTTTGCCAACAATAAGGAAATACGAATAAACTTCACCCCTAATACAACGCAAAATATATGCAATATTGAAATTGATCCTACCCGTATCGAACAAGTTGTAAGCAATCTACTCAGCAATGCCATAAAGTATTCAAATAAAGACACAGAAATTAAAATTATACTTTCGTGTGAAGGCAACGAAGTTAAAACCGAAGTAATAGATAATGGAATTGGTATTCCTGAAAACGAAATTGATTCGTTATTTCAACCATTCCATATCACATCGAACAAATCGACAGGTGGCGAAAAAAGCACAGGCTTAGGTTTGGCCATCAGTAAAAAAGTAATCGACCTTCATAATGGTAAAATTGGTGTTTTAAGCAAAAAAGGAAAAGGTTCAAATTTCTATTTCACACTACCAAAGAAACAAAAACAAACAGTGTAGCAGCAAAATATACTTACACCCTGCCAGCCACAACCTGGTATAATTCTTCCCTGTTCAGATATTTTTGAGCAAGCAGCTGAAGTTCGGCAGGCGTTACAGAGCGTATAGCCTGAACAAAGCTGTCGTAATGCGAATAATCGAGGCTTGATTCAATTAAGGTTTTTAAACTTGCCGACATGGCAAAAATACCATCGAAACTCCGCAGCGTTTCACCTAACAAATAATTACGTACTATATCCAGCTCTTCGTCGGGTACAGGTTCATTCTGCAAGCGGTCGATTTCACTGTAAATCTCATCGAGAGCTGCACCACACACATTCACGCCTACTTCGGTAATTATGTTCAAATAAGCTGCATTGGGTTGTGTGAAAATTCCTGCTCCGATACCATACGTGTAGCCTTTGTCTTCGCGAACGTTCATCATTAACCTTGAACCAAAATACCCGCCCAGAATAGTTATCAGAATATTCAGCCCAAAAAAATTGGGTTCAGCACGATTGGGCAAATGACGACCAATACGAATGGCCGATTGTAAAGCATCGGTTTTTTCGAAAAAATGAGCCATTTGCATCGAAGGCTTGATTATATATTCAGGATTCTGAACCTTTTCACCATTGCGACTCCAGTTACTGTCGCCAAAATATTTTTGCAGCAATTCTTTTACCTGTCTGTCGTAACAACCGGCCAATATAATACGACAGTTATCCGAGGTGTATCTTTCTGAATGAAAACACACCAAATCGTCGCGCGTTAAAGTTTCATAATCGACTACAACATTTGTATTCGAATAAGGATGTTCGTCGCCAAACATCACCACCGAAAATTTCTTTTGCGCGATGGTTTTAACCTTATTATTCTCTATCGTAAAGTGTTGCTTTTTTTTGGCTAGCTGAGTTTTAACTTCTTTGGCCGGGAATGTGGGGTTTTTTATCACATCGGCTGTTACATCCAATATTTCTGGCAAATATTTGTTCAGTGTTAAAATGGTTACATTTCCGAATTGCTGGTCGGCCGAAAGCTGCAAATATGCACCTCTAAAATCAAAAATTTCAGCAATTTGCTGTGCCGAGTACTTACCTGTACCCTGGCTCATAAGTGCATTGGTCATTCCGGCAACAAGGTTTCGCGACTGATGCCACGAGCCGGCATCGAACATGAAATCTATTTTTACCAGTTCCTGACTGCCGGCATTGATACCCCAGATATCAATACCATTATCAAGCTTCCATTTTTCAGGTAGCAAGTAATCTATTTCGTAAACGTTATTTATGCCGGGTGCCAATTTTCTATTAACCATTTAATTATTTTTTTTCGTACAACAGGGTTGAACAGTTTTCTTTTCTAAAAATTTGTTGGGCCACATCTCGCAGTTTATCAGAATCCACCCCGCGATAAAAATCACCTTGTTTATTTATTAAATCTACATCGCCCAAAAGCTCAAACGCCGAGAGTGAAATTGCCTTGTTCAGGTAATTGATTTCGGAGTAAATCAGGTTGGCTTCAACTTTATTTATAACTTTTTGCAGTTCTACAGGATTTACGCGTTCATTGGTTATGCGGTCGAGCTCTGCCCATATTTTTTTCTGAGCATTTTCAATACCTACACCGTTAATCAACTTACCGGCAACTGTAAACAATCCGGGATCGTTGTCACCCGAGATATAAGCATCGAGCTCGCCAAACAAGCCACTATCAATAACAAGGTTACGGTACATCCGCGACGACTGACCGTTGGAAAGTATGTCGGATATTAAATCGGTTACGTAATAATCGGGGCTGAGTTTATCGTGCATATGAAATGACAGATAGACTCCCGGATAAGGTACTTCGCGCTCCACCCTTTTCTCACGATAATCAATCTGCTTGGGTTCAACAGGTAAATTACGCATCGGCACATCCTGACGCGGAATGGAACCAAACCATTTCGTTGCCAGCTTAAAAGCCTCGTCGGAATCGATGTTGCCCGATATGGTAAGTACCGCATTGTTTGGCGCATAATAGCGGTAAAAAAAATCTTTCACATCGTCGAGCGTAGCGTTTTCGATATGCGATATGTCTTTTCCAATAGTTGGCCAGCGATACGGATGAACTTTGTAAGCTAAGTCCTTAACCAAAGGATACACATCGCCATAAGGCTGGTTCAGATAACGCTGCTTGTATTCTTCAATAACCACGTTTCGCTGCACATTCAGCCCTTTCTCGCTAAAAGCAAGTCCAAGCATTCGGTCTGATTCAAGCCACAAACCTGTTTCAATGTTTTGCGAAGGCAACGTTAGGTAATAATTCGTTAAATCGTTTGTAGTGAAAGCGTTGTTGTCGCCACCAACATTCTGCAAAGGTGTATCGTAACTTGGAATGTTTACAGAACCACCAAACATCAGGTGCTCGAACAAATGAGCAAAGCCTGTTTTTTGAGGATTTTCATCGCGCGAGCCTACATCGTAAGCCACGTTAACTGCTATCATCGGAGTTGTTTTATCGGTGTGAACAATAACCCTCAAGCCGTTTTTCAGAATATGTTTTTTATAATCAATCATTATTTTCAATACTTCATTTTAGATACTACACATTAATCGAAATATACCCCCGTTAATTTCTTATTTTTTGAATACTTTCTCCCCTTTTAACCAGTCGTCAACAACAAAATCATCAAAAACAGTTTGTAAACCGCCTTCAATGGTATTTTCAAATACCTGTAACTTATCACCGGTTTTTTTTCGCAACCGTGCCTGAAAACCTTCGTTCATCATTTTCCCGGCCCTTAATGGCATATCAAATAACGCTGGAAATACATTATCGTTCAACGGGTTATTTAAATCATCGATGCAACTTTGCATATTTTTCGATAAATAAATACGACAGGCCACAGGCCTTGCTTTGTAAGCCATACAAAAACCACCGGTTGAATGCAGTAACGGACAAGCTTGTTTATATTTCAACAGCTTATCTAATTTG
>JAQICD010000117.1 GCA_027858715.1 Prolixibacteraceae bacterium | reverse complement strand
TTCTATCGAAATTCTGATAATCTGGGCGACTTTGAAGATTACTCCATGCAAGGCCGGACTTACCGTTACACCACCGATTATCTTTTCCCCTTCGGTTTCGGGCTCAGTTATACCAATTTCGAGATCGGAAAAGCAACGTTGAGCAAATCGACAATTAATGCCAATGAGACCATCAGCATAAATATTCCGGTTAAAAATACCGGCAAACGTGACGGAACCGAAATAGTGCAGGTTTATGTGCGCAAGGTGAACGACATTGACGGACCGCTTAAAACTTTAAAGGGTTTTCAACGGGTAGGAGTTCCTGCAGGTAAAGCAAAACAGACGTCCATCACTCTTCCTCCTTCCACATTTGAGTTTTACGACTGGGGGCAGCGTAAAATGGATGTGACACCCGGCGAGTATATTGTATATTATGGAAATAGTTCGGATGATAATGTTTTAAAACAACTTAGTGTTTCAATTAAGTGATTGATTTTCATTTTACAACCTAAGGTTATCGTATACCTGGAAAAAGGTATGGCGAAAAAATGCTATCATTTCATAAGAAATAAAAGAAAGAACAGCATACTATAATGATAATAATTGCCGGTGATAATTTTTTGAAGTAGTTGAGAGTTAACAATAAGATGTGAAGATGAAAAATAGAATTGTCTTGTTATTGGTATTTGTTTCACAATTACCATTGATTGGTTTAACACAAAACCCGATAATACAAACTTATTTCACGGCCGATCCGGCTCCGATGGTGTACAACGATACTGTATATCTTTATACAACTCACGATGAAGACGAAACAGTCGACAACTTTTTTACAATGTACGACTGGCGGTGTTATTCATCAATCGATATGGTAAACTGGACAGACCACGGTGCAGTAACTTCATTAAAAGACTTTAAATGGTCGGATAAAGAAAATGGCGCATGGGCGCCACAGTGTATTGAACGAAACGACAAATTTTACCTGTATTGCCCGATTCATGGCGATGGGGTAGGTGTTTTGGTGTCCGACTCTCCAACAGGCCCGTTTCGCGATCCGTTGGGAAAACGCTTAATTGAAAGTGATCATATTTGGAATGATATTGACCCTACAGCTTTTATCGATGATGATGGACAGGCCTATCTCTTTTGGGGTAATCCGGCATTGTATTATGTCAAGCTCAATGAAGATATGATTTCGTATGATCGTAGCATTGGTAATAAGGGTATTGTTGCGCTAGAAATGAATGAATCTACATTTGGTAAAAGTAAAGGCAACGATGGAAATCATCATACAAATTACACCGAAGGCCCGTGGTTTTATAAGCGAAGCAACCTTTACTATATGGTTTATGCAGCTGCAGGAATACCAGAATATATTGCTTGTTCCACAGCTCCATCTGTTGAAGGTCCATGGGAATATCATGGGTTCATCATGGAGAGGGCAGATCACCTGGCTTTTACCAATCACCCCGGCATTGTAGATTACAAAGGAAACTCTTATTTCTTTTATCATACTCATGAACTGTCGGGTGGAGAAGGTTTTAAACGTTCGGTAAGTGTTGAGCAGTTTAAGTACAATTCCGATGGCTCAATTCCGCTTATTGAACCTACAAAAGAAGGAGTGAAAAAGAACGTATCGAATTTGAACCCCTATAATAAGGTTGAAGCGGAAACCATTGCCTGGTCTGAAGGGGTAAAAACCAAATCGGAAAGCAAAGCTGGTGTTTACGTAAGCAATATCAGCGACGGGGACTACATTGTTGTCAGAAGTGTTGATTTTGATAAAGGTGCAAAAAAATTTAAAGCCAGTGTTGCTACAGTTTCAAAAGGTGGCCAAATCGAGGTGCGTCTCAACGATGCTGATGGTGAATTGCTTGGTGTTTGCAAAGTGAAAAATACAGGAGGAGAAAAACAATGGGAAACCCGAACATGTAAAATAAAGAAAGTTAAAGGAGTTAACGATCTATGTTTCGTGTTTAAAGGAGCGGATGAACAGTTTTTCAATTTTGACTGGTGGAAGTTAGAAAACTAAACGTTAAACAATGACTTATATGAAATTATTTCTGAATTATAGTATTTTCTTTTTGATTTTATTACAAACTATTGGGGTAAAAGCCTGGGAAGGAATGCCTATGCCCGAACTTCATGTTGAAGGTCGGTATTTAAAAGATAGTCACGGACATATTGTAAACTTGCACGGTTTTGCCCAAACCTATTCACCGTGGTTCAACGAAAGAGGTACACAATGGGACGACTATGATGTTGAGGGCTGCTTAAATTATAACAAGGAGATTATCGATAGTATTTTAGCAGCAGGTTGGAAGATGAATTTTGTACGCATGCACATGGATCCATACTGGAGCAATACCCCTGGTTGTACCGGGCGTTACGAGGGGGAGGAGTGTTTCAACGAGACCCGGTTCATAAAGTACCTCGATGAGGTTTTTGTGCCAATGGCAGAATATGCCGTTTCCAGAGGATTGTATGTAGTAATGCGCCCTCCGGGTGTTAGTCCCGAAACAATTGAAATTGGAGGCGTTTACCATGAATACCTTATTAAGGTGTGGGGAATAGTGTCTGAGCATCCGGATTTACAAAATAATTCGCATGTTATGTTTGAACTGGCCAACGAGCCTATTGATATTCTTGGTACCGATGGCACCTATGGAGCCGGCACCCAGGGGCATTTTGATAACTTAAAAACCTATTTTCAGGAAATAGTTGATACAATAAGATCTGTTGCTGATAATATCCTGTGGATTCCGGGTTTGGGCTATCAGGCACTTTATTCAGGTTATGCCGTTAATCCTATCGAAGGTGAGAACATTGGTTATGCTGTGCATGTATATCCGGGGTGGTTTAATAGCGGAGAAGGTTATGAACCTTTTCAACGCGGCTGGAATAATCAGGTTCAGCCGGTTGCTGATTTTGCACCTGTTATTATTACCGAAATGGACTGGGCGCCCGAAAGGCACAATAAATCGTGGGGAAAGGCTACCACCGGAACTGTAGGCGGTGATGGTTTTGGTGCAAACTTTAAAAAGATTACCGATGATTGTGGAAACGTTAGTTGGTTGCTTTTTACTGAGCCTCATCTGTTGGCCGATTTTGGAAACCCCGGTGCACCTGATGATGTCGTTGATTTTCTTACTGATCCGGAAGCTTGTCCCTGGCCTGTTTATCATTGGTATCAGGAGTATGCCGAAGATTACGATTTTGAAGGTGTTTCTGAAGAATACCTAACGATTTCAGAATTATATGTTGAAAATGGCAATAATATTTCTGTTGTTACCAATAGTTCAAAAGGAGTTGAGATAAATGCGGTTTTTACCGACGGGCATATAGAGAATGTCAGTTCGGTAGCTGATGTCACTGTAAATCGTACAGATATTATAAATTTTGAGAGGGGGCGGATTTTTGCTATTAAAGACGGGCAAGCTGAAGTTGAGGTTACTTATGCCGATTCAAAAGGAAATCAAATACAATTAAATTTATATGTAAGTTCTACTACGTTTCCTTTAACTGAAGAGTTGTTCAATCCCGGAATCTGGGAAAATGGTACTTTTAATGAGAACACAAAAACCTTACAAACAGGCCCCTGGGGGTTTG
>JAQICD010000061.1 GCA_027858715.1 Prolixibacteraceae bacterium | reverse complement strand
CATAACCTCGAAAGCACTCTGGGCATATCGGTAACCGTTCAGTTGGTTGAACCTAAAACCATCGAACGCACCGCCGGAAAAGCTAAACGGGTAATTGACAACAGACAAATTTAGTCATTAGTCATTAGTCAATAGTTAAGAATCAACAATCCACGAAGTACAAAAAGGAGAAAATAGAAAAAGCTAAATTCAGCTTTGTGCCTTAGTGTCTTTGCGGCAAAAAAACATTAAACCATGATAATAAAACAACTTTCGGTATTTCTGGAAAATAAATCAGGCAGGTTAAACGAAGTTTCAGGTCTTTTGGCTGAAGCCGGTATAAACATGTCGGCTTTCAGTATTGCCGACACCAGCGATTTTGGTATTTTAAGGGTCATTGTATCTGACCCCGACAAAGCAATAAAAAAACTCAGGGAAAAACATTTTTCGGCCAGCCTCACAGAGGTGGTATGCCTTATTTGCCCCAACGAGCCGGGTGCTTTAGCCCGCGCTCTTGACATCCTCAGCAAAGAAGATGTTCAAATTGAGTATATGTATGCCTTTTCAATCGACAAATCGGCGAATATTATAATCCGTCCGGCGAATGTTCAAAAATGCATCGATGCGCTCAACAAACACCAGATGGAACTCATGAAAGCCAGCGACTTATACAAACTATAAGCAAATAGTTTAATTTACAAAAGCAGGCATTCAGGCATTTTATTTATCAAAAATGCATTTTTACCTGTTTTTTAATTATTTTCATGCCGTAAACGAAATGTTTACCTGGAAAAATTGGATATTATTTCATATTAAATGGATTGGTTATGACTCAGAAAGCAACAATATTGTTTTTTGATATTTTCATGTGAATTATTCCGGGAGGAGTGATAACCAATTCATTATATAATCCCGGGTTCACAGCCCGGGTTTTTTGTTTTGTATTAATTCAGAAAACTCATATATCAAGAATCAACATAATAAAAGTATCAAAATGAAGAAAGTAGCCATACAAGGTGTTGCAGGTTCGTTTCACGAAGATGCCGCCCAACGATATTTCGCAGACGAGGATATTGACATTATCGAATGTCGTACTTTCCGAAAAGTATGTCAGTTAATCGACAACGATGAAGCTGACATAGCCGTTATGGCCATTGAGAATGCCATTGCCGGAAGTTTGTTGGAAAACTACGGACTCATGCGCGATTTCCATTTAAAAATTATTGGCGAAATTTATCTCCACATCCAAATGAACCTGATGGCTTTGCCCGGCGTTCAGAAAGAAGACATTACCGAAATACATTCGCACCCTATTGCACTGAAACAATGTGCCGAATATATAGATGCTACGTTTGGCCAAATTTTGCTCGACGATAATTTCGACACTGCAGGAGCCGCTAAAAACATTGCAAAAAACAAGCTCATGAATGTGGCATCTATAGGAAATGAACGCACGTCAGAATTGTACGGCTTAAACATACTCGAAAAAAGTGTTGAAACCAACAAACGCAATTACACCCGTTTTTTAATACTGGCAAAACAAGCCATCCCAACAGATGATGCCAATAAAGCTTCAATTTGTTTCGAAGTAGGTCATTTTCACGGCTCGCTCGCACGTGTACTCAATATATTTACCGAAAATGAAATAAACTTAACCAAAATACAATCGGTACCCATTATTGGTAAACCCGATGAATACTCATTCCATGTGGATATTGAATGGGAGGAAATTGAAAAATATGAAAAAGCCATACATAAAGTACTGAAAAATGTATCGAGCCTTACAATTTTAGGTGAATACGTAAGGGGCGAACGCAAAATTTACAATGCATAGAAGCCACAAGACCTATATCATATTTTTTAATTATAAAAACCACTAAGTTTATTTTTAAAAGAAATAAGAAAAATGCAAAATGTACCAATAGATAAAAAGATAGTTGACACTAAACTTGAAGCATTCAACATCTCCGACATGGACAAAGCCTCCATACGCGAGGTGGTTGAGATTGTAAACCAGGTTCAGGACGAAACCGGGCTCAAATTCATTCGCATGGAAATGGGTGTTCCGGGGCTTCCTCCTGCAAAAGTGGGTGTTGAAGCGGAAATAAAAGCACTTAAAAAAGGTGTAGCCTCCATCTATCCAAACATCAACGGCATTCCCGAAATCAAAAACGAAGCTGCACGTTTTGTTAAAAATTTCATGAACATTGATGTAAAACCCGAATGCTGCATCCCCACAACAGGCTCGATGCAGGGCACTTACTCTGTGTTTCAGGTTGCTTCATCATGCGACAAACAAAAAGACACCGCGCTGTTTATCGACCCCGGGTTTCCGGTTCAGAAACAACAGTTTATGGTAATGGGGCACAAATACGAATCGTTCGATGTATACAATTATCGCGGTTCTAAACTTCGCGAAAAGCTGGAAAGCTACCTGAGCAAAGGGAACATCAACTCAATTATCTACTCGAACCCAAACAACC
>JAQICD010000010.1 GCA_027858715.1 Prolixibacteraceae bacterium | reverse complement strand
GCACTATTAAAAAAAGAAGAAAAATCGAAATTGCAGCACGATATCAGGATGGCACCCGAATGGATTCGAAAAATCATGAGAAAAGCATTATAAAATGGCAGCAATTAACTTTTACAAATCAGTTTTCTATAAAAGTTATACAAGCTTATTGCAGTACAATCTGCCCCGGGTGAAAATAAGCCGGCACCTGTACGATATTGAAAGGCTGATGAACACAGAACATGCTGAAAATGCACTGGCTGATAAAAAATTATATAACGAAATTATTCAGCACCGAATGGTTTACACCAAACAAAAACATGCTAAGCTTACATCAGACCATAGAAATAAAAAAGCCCTGCCTGCATCCCTATACTCAACGCTGACTAAAGTGTTTGATTAATGGAGCGGACTTGTCCGCCGTAGCCCTGTTGTAAAAAATATGGGAGAAGTTGTATGCTGGTTAGATAGAAAAAGCCCGCCGTCATCCCGATAAACATCAGAACTATGGCGGGCGAAGGCGGAGAGCGAGGGATTCGAACCCCCGGACCCACCTAAGCAGGTCAACAGATTTCGAGTCTGCCCCGTTCGACCACTCCGGCAGCTCTCCTTATTGCGGATGCAAATATATAAAAGATTTTAGAGTTCAAAAGTCTTTAGTGCTTGTTTTTCCTTTCTGTTTGCCTATGCAAAATCTTGTGGTTGACTTAAACAACCTAAATAACTAACTTGTTTATATATTAACCAACACAAAACAGCTATGTATAAATACAGCCAATGCGAATTTTACGGCACTCTTGAGAAAGTTGAAGACTTTACAATTCTTACTCAAAATATCATTCCGAGTACTTTGGTATTCGAATCGCTGTCTCCTTTTACCGGGTATCACAACGAAACCCCCCACGACTACCAAAACCCCTTATACCTTTATATGGCGGTCGATAAAACCTATTCTGTTTTTGAAATTGCCCGTGCTTTTCAGGAAGTGCGCAATGAGCTTGATTTTAATTTAGATGCCGCCAAAGCTTTTGTAAAATTCAGCGACAAATTTTACAACGTAATTCGCTTACGGCACTTGAATGGATACGGAGACATTCGGATAATACAGGAAGCTTTTGAACGACACGGAATAAAACCACTTAAATCGAACTTGCGCCAAAAAGATATCCATGCGCATGTTACTTTGAAAAAAATATTCTGCCTCGAAAAAGTGGCTAAAAATCTATTTATTGACCGATGCGAAAAAAATCATGCTTACATTGAGATTCCGCGTATGATGCCATTCGATCAACTGATTGAAGTTACTCAAAAAGTAAGGAACAACTGGTTCGAAAGTCGTTTCGATGCGGCTATGGGCTATTTTTTAACCACCCAAAAAGTATTCGAAATTGTGCGTATCTATTCCGATAAGCTCGACATAAAATACCTCGAAGGGCTCAAACAACTATACCTGCAAAAAATTAAATAAAACCAAACAGACACTACATCAATTCTTTTGCTTCGTTCTGTATAAACTTAATAGCAATCGTTAACGGGTCGTCACTCACCGATGAATATTCTTCAAGTATATCGGTGGCGTATTCCATGTACGGAGAATCAGGAATATGTTCGCCGGCAGTTGAACTTACCAGTTGTATCATGCTTTGACGAGCTGCCTCAACCATTCGCCAGGCTTCGTCGGTGAGGTATATTTGTTGAGAAAGATTATGGTCAAATTCCTTGCGAATACTTTCGAGCATAGCACGCTGCAAGTCAATGGTATTCATATCGTTCGAAGAAAGGCGCATTACCATCGATTCGGGTTTAATGCGTTCGAGAAAAAGAACAATACGTTCGTATGCCTGAAGCCTCAACGGAAGTGTTTCTTTAGAAAACCGAACACGCATATCCTGTTTTCGCTGTTGGTTGAATTGGTCGAAAAACGATTTCAACATGTAATAAACGAACAAAAACACGAGTGCCATTGGAATTAACATCGCGATTGATTGTTCAATAATTGTCTGCCAGTTCATTATTTTTGTGTTTTTGGTTACAATTGTTTAAAATTTAATCAACAATCGTTTCAATGTGTCTATTATTTGCAAAAAATCTATTCAATATTTGGTTCTACTGTTAATTTAATGGGTAAAGATATAAACCACCGTGAAAGAATAGGATTGCACTTCTAAAATTTTCAAATTTTCTATATCCTCTTCCACATGCTTTTACTTCTTGTATTTTCCCATTTAATCTTTCGGCCATTGCATTGGTAAAAGTATTTACCATAGCATTAATGATGCCCCTTAAATGATTTTTAAAAGTATCTACCACTTTTGTTATCTCTTTAATTTTGGTTTGTACGGCATTGCTTATCCATTGTATAACCAAAGATGATGC
>JAQICD010000271.1 GCA_027858715.1 Prolixibacteraceae bacterium | reverse complement strand
TCCGAAGATGTTGATGACATCATAGTTGAAATGCAACTATCGAAAGAAGAGGTAACCCTGTCGCAGGAAGCACAGGAAGATTTTATTGCCATAAAATGTAACACCGAATGGACTGTCAGCTCATCCGCCGAATGGTGCAAGTTACAAACAATATCAGGAGAGGCCGGTACTACAAAAGTGTATTTCGACCTTTCTGAAAACATCACAGGTGCCGACCGTGAATGTTTGCTTGAATTCAATGTGCAGGATGAAACGGGCATGGTAAAGCTAATCCAGACATTCAACCGTCACGAAATTAACGTATCGGCCAACGATACCATTTTTACATTCTCTCCTGCCGAACAAGGAACGTACACCATAAGCATCGATGCAGACTGGATAGAAGAAACCGCAAATTCAACTAACAGTCAGTTTGAATTTTTTGTTGATAATAACATTTCTCCCGATCCCAGAACGGGTATCATAAGCTATCACTCGGGTCAGTCAGAACGAATGATCGAAGTTATACAGGAAGGCTTTTCTGAATCAATACTGGCTGACAAATCGGGTATGGAAAAAAATGCAATACAAATTGCTTCTGAAATGCACCTCGGATGGAATCTGGGAAATACGCTTGAAGCAACTGGCGGGGAAACAGCCTGGGGGAATCCGCGGGCTACAGAAGAACTGATAGTTGCTGTAAAGGAAGCCGGGTTTAACGCGGTACGTATTCCTTGCTCATGGGATCAGCATATCGAAGACCATTCAACCCATCAAATTAAAGCCTCGTGGTTGAAACGTGTACAGGAAGTGGTTGGTTACTGTGTTGAAAATGATATATATGCCATTCTGAATATTCATTGGGATGGTGGCTGGTTAGAAAACAACTGTACACCCGAAAAACAGGAAGAAAACAATATAAAACAAGAAGCGATATGGAAGCAAATCGCCCTGTATTTTCGCGATTACGATGAGAATCTTCTTTTTGCCGGAACAAACGAACCGAATGTAGATAATGCCACACAAATGTCGGTATTGCTTTCGTACGAGCAAACCTTTATTGATGCAGTTCGTGCAACCGGTGGCCGCAATGCCTGGCGTGTGCTTATTTTCCAAGGACCTTCAACCGATATCGATAAAACATATACATTGATGAAAACCCTCCCTGAAGATCAGGTTGAAGGGCGCTTAATGGCTGAAGTGCATTATTATACCCCGTGGAATTTCTGCGGTCTTACCGAAGATGCCAGCTGGGGTAAATTTTATTATTTCTGGGGCAAAGATTTTCATGTGCAAGGGGCGCAAGGGCGTTACCCCGACTGGAACTGCGAAGAAGACTATGTGCGTTCACAGTTCAGCAAAATGAAAACGCAGTTTGTTGATAACGGAATACCTGTAATTTTAGGAGAATATGGTGCGATACGCCGATCAATTAATGATAATGCCGAATGGCAACAACTACATAACGAATCGCGTGCTTATTTCAACAAATACATAACAGAACAAGCCAAAAACTACGGACTGATACCGTTTTACTGGGACGAAGGTAGCCTCGGCAATCATGGTTTTGGAATGTTCGACCGAACAAATAACAATGTAGGAGATCAATTATTATATGAAGCCCTAACACAGGGAGCCGATGCCGGGAAATATCCGTTTTAACGGATATGAATGTCGTACTTTTTAAAATACAATAAAATGAAGCTGTTAATCTATACTACGCTGGCCATTTTGCTTACCCTTGTGGCTTGTCAGCCCGCCGAATTTATGGCCAACGATATCCAAAACGGGGTGCACTTGTCTTCTGAAAACGGAATGAACCTCAAAGTGCAATTCTATGCCGATAATATTGTGCGTGTTACCAAATGGGATGCCAACGGAAAAGCCGATAAAAACAGCCTGGTGGTTATCCAGAAGTCGATTCCGGTACTGCAAGTTGAAAGGAACGAAACGGAAAGGGAAATAAGCTTGTCGGCCAACGGACTCACTGTTCATATTGATAAGCGAAACGGAAATATTGAATACCGCGATGAAAACGGAATTTTACTCAAAGAAACCGGCAAACCAACATTCGAACCCGTTACCTACGATGGCGACAAAGGGGTTTCGGTACAGCAGCATTTTCAGCTTAGCCCCGACGAAGGCATTTATGGTCTGGGACAACATCAGTACGGATATTTCAACTATCGCGGGAAAGAGGTAAAACTGGTTCAAAGCAACACCGACGCGGTAAATCCCTTCCTTATTTCTACCAACAACTACGGCATTTTGTGGGACAACTACTCGATGACCATTTTTAACGACGAAGGAAAAACCACCTCGTTGTGGTCGGATATGGGCGACAACATCGACTACTATTTTGTGGCTGGCGACAATATGGACAAGGTAATTTCGGGTTACCGCTACCTTAGCGGCCGGGCTCCCATGTACGGTAAATATGCCTTTGGATATTGGCAAAGCAAGGAGCATTACGACACCCAGGAAGAACTGCTTGAAGTAGCCCGCAGGTATCGCGAGCTCGAAATTCCCATCGACAATATGATTCAGGACTGGGATTACTGGAACGGCCCCGAAAACTGGAGCGGTATGTTTTTCGATAAAACCCTTTTTCCCGACCCCGAAGGTATGATGAGCGAACTGCGCGACATGAATTATCACGCCATTATTTCGATATGGCCCGCGCTGGGTTCAGCCACCGAAATTCATAAAGACATGGACAGCAAAGGCTTTTTGTACGACCCCATTGGCTGGGCCGGGTTCAAATACTACGACCCTTACAAACCGGGAGCCAACGAGCTGTACTGGCAATATCTTAAAAACGGCATCTTCACGAAAGGGCTCGACGGTTGGTGGATCGACTCAACCGAACCCGACGTGATCAATGCCTTGTCGAAGGAAGCCACCGAGTACGAACTGAAAAAAATGGGCAGCAACCACATGGGCTCTTTTGCCCGTTACCTCAATACTTTCTCGTTGGTTATGCTCGACGATATTCATCGTTTTTGGCGCGATGAAACCGACGAAAGACGAGCGTATATTCTTACCCGCTCGTGCTTTGCCGGTCAGCAACGCAACGCGGCAACTACGTGGAGTGGCGATATTGGTGCGAGTTGGGAAATTTATCGCGACCAGATTTCGGCCGGCTTAAACCACTGTATGGCCGGTATTCCTTACTGGACTTTCGACATAGGCGCTTTTGTGTTAGGCTCGTATGGCGGTGTATTCAACAAAGGAGGTAGCGACCCTGCTTATCATGAATTATATACCCGAATGTTTCAGTTTGGCGCATTTTGTCCCATCTTTCGTTCGCATGGTTCTGATACACCCCGCGAAATGTGGGAGATGGGCGAATATATGCCCGCTTTGGTAAAATTTGATAAGCTGCGTTACCGTTTGTTGCCATACATTTATTCACTTTCGTGGCAGGTAACCAGCAACGATTACACCATGATGCGCGGTTTGCCGATGGATTTTCTCGGCGATAAAAACACGTACAACATCGACAACCAGTTTATGTTTGGCCCGTCTATGATGGTATGCCCCGTAACCGAATTCATGTATCATCGACCGCCAACGGGCAGTGTGGTAGTTGCACCCGAATATTTTACCACTGCCGAGGGCAAACAGGGGCTGCATGCCCGGTATTATTCCGACAATAAATTCGAAAATCTAACCCTCGACACCCTCGACACCAATGTTGATATTAACTGGTACGGAGGCCGCCCGGCCTATGTTACCGATTCAATGTACTCTATTCGCTGGGAAGGTCTTTTAACGCCTTCAGAGAGCGGAGGACACCAGTTTCACATAAAAAGTTACGATACCCGTCGTTTGTTTATCGATGGAAAAGAGATTGGGATATTGCAAGAAGGAAACGAAGCCTACACCGATTTTGTAGAATTAGAAGCCGGTAAAAGCTACAATTTTGTTGCCGAGGTCGAAAATAAACAAACCGGTGCTGCACGTATGAATATTTTCTGGAAAACACCATCGATGTTTGCCGAAGAAAAACAGCCTGTTAACGTGGCAAAAGAACGCGAAGTATATCTGCCGGACGGAACAGTTTGGTACGATTTCTGGACCGGCAAAAAATACGAGGGAGGCTCTACTGAAACATTCGACGCTCCCATCGACCATATTCCGCTGCTGGTAAAGGCAGGATCAATCATCCCCATGGGGCCTCTTGTGCAATACAGTACAGAGAAACCCGCCGATCCGCTCGAAATACGTATTTACCCCGGAGCCGACGGCCATTTCACCCTATACGAAGATGAAAACGACAATTACAACTACGAAAAAGGCATTTACAGCACCATAGAATTTACCTGGGATGATGAAGTCGGAAAGCTGGCCATTGGTAAGCGCAACGGCGAATTTCCCGGAATGTTGCAAAACCGCACCATGCATATCATATTGGTTAACGAAAATACGGGGATTGGAATTGATCCGTACTCCAGTCCTCAAAAAACTGTTGCCTACAATGGCGACAAGCTACTTATTCAGTTTTAGTTAGGCGTTTATTTAGACCCTGCTCCGCTTCGGCGGGCAGGGTTTTTTTATAGAATGATTTATATAGCCAGGGCATCCGTGACGTATTTACTGTTTTCAGCGTTGCAACACCCTTGTGTTTTTCTTAAATAAAATCATTGTTGTCCGGGAATAATACGATACCATGAATACCCCGTCATCGCTAGCTTTGCGAAGCGATCGGTGGTTTTAACCGGTCACTAAATTGAATCCCATTATTAAACTACCGCTTTTATAACTTTATGTTCTTGATATTTGCTGGCTGAGCAACACTTTTATACCTTTCGGAAAAAATAAACCAACGGCATGGCATTATTGCTTATATATTTATTACTGGCCATAGGAATTTCGTTTCTTTGCTCTATTATGGAAGCAGTTTTGCTCTCAACCACGGCCTCGTACATCGAAATAAAACAGCTCGAAAAGAAACCCGGTGCATCGCTTTTATACAAACTAAAAACCAACATCGATCGGCCAATATCGGCCATCCTGTCGATTAACACCATTGCTCATACCGTAGGAGCCTCAGGAGTTGGGGCTCAAGCTGTGAAGATATTTGGCGAAACTTACTTTGGCATTATTTCGGCTATTCTAACCTTGCTTATCCTGTTTATTTCGGAGATTATTCCTAAAACCATTGGGGCAAATTTCTGGAGAAATCTTGCCATCCCTTCGGCATACATTATCAGGGTAATGACAGTAGTTGCCTATCCGCTGGTTATTGTTTCGGAACAGATTACCCGCTTATTACCTTCGGGCGGGCATTCCGAAAGTGTGAGCCGCGAAGAGATACAGGCCATTTCGTCGTTAGGAGCCAAAGAAGGCATACTCGAAAAAGACGAAGGTGCCATCATGTTTAACGCTATGCGCTTGAATGTTATCAGGGCTAAAGAAATTATGACACCGCGAACAGTAGTTATAGCCTGCCCTAAAGAACTTACTTTCGACGATTTTCTGAAAAACGAAAGCTACCTGGAGCATACCCGCATTCCTGTTTACGACATAAATATCGACGATACCGAAGAGTACGTTCTGAAAACCGACGTGCTCGAAAAACTGGCCCGCGGACAAAAACATCAGTCGCTGGCTACCATTGCCCGCAAAATAAGGGTGATTCCCGAAAACATGAACATACGCGACCTTTTAGAGGAGATGATAACCGAAAATGAGCACCTTGCCCTGGTGGTAAACGAATACGGAAGCATTGAAGGCATCGTGTCGCTCGAAGATATTATCGAAACACTTATTGGCCGCGAAATTATCGACGAGAAAGACCACGACCTCGATAAGCAAATGGCTGCCCGGGCTAAGTGGAACCGCAAACTAAAAATCATCTACCCGCGGTTTTGGCGATCGTGAAATTATAGAATAATATGATGGAAAATTCGGATACAAAAACCGAATAAGCCCTGTTTTTAAGCAATTTACACTTATCGCTCTTGACAAAATACTTGTTTGCCTTTTTCTTTTTATACATTTGATTCTTTAACTAAAAATTAACTAAAAATGAAAAAAATCACTTTACCGTTGTTGTTTATAATGGTAGCATGTTTCTCGTACGCGGGAGGATTGCTAACCAATGCAAATCAAAGCACCCAGTACATTCGTACACTTTCGCGTAATGCTTCAACCAGTATTGATGCAGCTTACTATAATCCGGCAGGTCTGGCGAAACTGGATAATGGGTTATACCTGTCGATCCATAACCAGTCAATTTTCCAAACCAAAACAATCACAAACGATTTTTACCTGTTGAACCAAAACACCTTCGAAGGGGAAGTTTCTGCACTACTTTTTCCTTCTGGATTTGCCGTTTATAAAATGAACAAGCTGGCTTTTTCTTTTGCATTTGGGCCAAATGCCGGAGGAGGCTCTGCAACGTTTGAAAACGGCCTGCCCTCGTTTGAAATTGGAATTGCTAAAAACATACCGGCCCTAAGTGATTTAAGTGCACTGGGATATCCTGTTGAAGCCTACGATGCAGACATCTATTTTGAAGGTACATCGATCTTTTGGGGATTACAATTAGGAATGACCTATGAAGTAAGCA
>JAQICD010000244.1 GCA_027858715.1 Prolixibacteraceae bacterium | reverse complement strand
CCTGCCAGAGCAAATATCCACCAGCTTAATTCAGTTTTGTATGCAAAATTTTCGAGCCATTTATGCATGGCGTACCAAGCGATTGGAGTAGCAATTACAAAAGCAATGGCTACCCATTTGATAAAGTCTTTATTGAGCAAGGCCATAATTTCAGCTATTCGTGCACCATTAACTTTACGGATGCCGATTTCTTTCGTTCGTTTGATGGCAATAAATTTGGATAAGCCTAAAAGTCCCATGCATGATAATAGCAAGGCTATCAATGCATATATTTTGACTGCTTTTGCTTGTTTCTCCTCCTTTTGGTACATGTTGTTGATCCAATTGTCATAAAACTCGGGTTCGAAATTTATTCCGGGTTCAAATTCCTTAAAAATACTTTTAATTTGAGCTAAAGATTCAGGGATATTATTTCCACTTAGCCTGATGTTTAAGTGACTTATTTGTTCCGGATTATAGCGTAATGAAATAAATCCCAGCTCGCTATACATTTTCTTAAAATGGAAATCTTTTACAACCCCAATAAGTTCAGAACCCATAATTGATTTTCCATCTAAATCATTTAATTGTAAGTAATTATAGGTTTTTTCATTGATAATACAACCATCGTTATCGGTTGGACGAAAATTTCGACCCCTAATTAGTTTGAGCCCAAATGTGGAAAGGAAAGAAGTATCTGTATTCATTAAGGCCAGCTTCTCAATATTGTATTCAATACTATCATTTTGCCAGGAACCTGAACTTGTTGAATATATTCCAAATGGCCTTCCATGTGTTCCTGATACATTTAAGATCGATGGATTTTTAAGTAGGTTCTCTTTGATGATGGCTGCTTTTTCACTTGTTTTGGCCTGAAGTCTGACACTTACCAGAAGTTCTTTATTAAAGCCTACATCTTTTGTTTTCACATATTTGATTTGCTTTACAATGACGAATAATCCAATAATTAAACACAAAGTAACTGCAAGTTGAATGGTGTTGTATATCCCTCGTATATTTGAATTTCGTAACCTGACTTTTTGCTGGAGCAAATCAATTGGGGTAAATTTTGAAACCACTATAGCAGGTATTATTCCAGTTATGCTTCCAACAAATATAAAAATGAAGATAATGGAGAGTAGGGTTTGAGGTGTTCTTAAAGCATCGATGATATTCATTTCTTTATTAAACAACTCCTTAAAGAATGGCGAAATTAGAATAGCCAGACCAATACCTAGTAATAGTGAAATAAAGCAGGAAAGATAAGATTCTTGTAAAAAAATCCAGAAAATCGTTCCGCGTCCTGCTCCTGATGTCTTTCGGATACAAATTTCCTTGTGACGCTCATTGTTTAAAGCTGTAGTAAGATTGATGTAATTTAACATCGCCAAAATAAGAATGATGATTGCAATCCAGGAAAGAAGCTTGATCATGCCCAGATTGGCATGAGAAAATTGGTCATTATCACTTTTCAAATCAAAATATACCTCGGAAAACGGCTGTACAGCAAGAAGTGTTTCCTTATATCCCTCGTAAGGTTTTAAAAGCTCTGCGATCTTCTTTTGAGTATTGGAAGGGGGCAATAGTGGATTTAGAACAAAAATAGCATCAAACATGGTATAAGTCTCACTATTGTATCCTCTTGACGAATAAAACAATTCTTGTTTTAAATTGATAATGACATCATACTTCAGTGAGCTTGTTGCAATGGGATCGGCAATAATGGCTTGTACTACTTTTTTTTCTTTGTCTCCAAACACCAATACTTCTCCCAATGGATTTTTATTCCCAAACACCTTCTTTGCAAAACTTTCAGTAATTAATACATCAGTTTTGGATTCCAATAATCCTTTTCGTTCACCCTGAATAATAACAATTGAAAAAACATCAATAAATTCTTTGTTCGTAGTAACAGCTTTTGCATATTTCTTTTCATTATCGTATTCATAAAGAACGCCATTGCTATTGATTAAACAAAGTTTATCAATTTCAGGAGCAGCATCTAAAATCGGCTGATAGATGCGTTGTGGAATACTGGCATCTCCATTTGACTGTTTAATCCTGTACATATTAGCGATGTGTGGCAAATGCTTATCTACACTTTTTTCTTCCAAAATGTACGAGACAATGAGTATTAATACTGCCAGGCTAATTGCAAAGCCAACAATAGTAATGCTATAAATTAGCTTTTGCTTCATAAAATTTCGGTAGAAGGTTTTAACAGGATATAATGTCATAAGTCTAAGTTTTACTGTATGAATTTAAATTCATTAGTGCCATATAATCATGTTATACTGTGAAAATGATTTTGTAAAATCTAATTTTTAATTTTTACGGTTGTTCTATTGTAAATGTTTTTCAATAACAATGCCTCTTTTGTAAGCCTCAGCATACTAGCTTATTGTGTATATAGTCCGATTTGTTCTTGTCAAAATTATTGACATTGAGTGTATGAATATTTGTCAGAAAAGCTATTTGTGCTCAGGGGCTACATCCCGGGCAATCGGGATTTCATTATTCATATCTAAGCGCCTCCACCGGATTCCTCGTTGCAGCTCTCCAGCTCTGCCAGCTCACTGTTAACAACGCAATTCCCAATGCCAGCACTCCGGCCAAAACAAATATCCACCAGCTAAGCTCTGTTTTATAAGCAAAGTTCACGAGCCATTTGTGCATGGCGTAGTAGGCAATTGGGGTGGCAATTACGAAAGCAATTACAACCCAGCGCACAAAACGAAGGTTTAGTAATGCCAGTATTTCGGAAATGCTTGCCCCGTTTACTTTACGTATTCCTATTTCTTTGGTGCGTTGCTGCGAAATAAATAATGCCAATGCACTAATTCCGATTATGCTAATCAGTATACCAATGCCTGAAAAAGCAATAAGAATGCGGCTAAGAATGGTTTCTGCTTTGTATTGCTGAGCTATTTTCTCATCAATAAAAAAGTAATTCATTTCCTGGTTGGGGTAATACTCGTCCCATACACTTTTAATGGCGTCCATGCCAGCATGCACCCCCCCCTCGCCTAAGCGGATATGAGTAAAACGTGCATTTTGTCTTGATTCATCCAACCAAAAACCAAAATCTCCTATGTTTTCATGTGCCGAGTTGTAATTAAAGTCTTCAGCTACTCCTACAAATTTTATAATCCGATAATCTTTTTTCCCACGTTGCAAAACTTGCGATTCTTGGTAAGCATTAAGTGCTTCTATACTTCCGTGTTTCTCCATTAAACGTTTATACAGGTGGTTGTTTATCACCATTCCCCGAACAGTGTCGGCAGAAGGGGTTATCCAATTTTCAATCAACTTAATATTCATGGTTTTAAGATAATCGTAGTTGGCATAAACAGTCTCTGCTGTTCCTTCAATACCTAAACCTTCAAGTGGCAATGTTTGTGTCGGATAACCGAAGTGCTGTCTTGCCATTCCAACTCCGGTCACCTGACTTTGCTTCCTAAGCTCTTTTGCAAAAATACCGGGATCCTTTGAGAAGTCTTTCAGATGTAGAACAACTATATTTTCCTTATTAAAGCCTAAGGGTTTATTTAATACAAAGTCAATTTGTTTGTTTACCAGAAAAGTTCCTGATATTAATACAATTACAATTGCAACCTGTCCTACCAAAAGGCTTTTTAGCACAGAACTTCCCGAAAAATTATTTCGTTCGGCAAGGATATCAATGGAGGAGTTTCTATTCAGAAAAAATACAGCAACAAAAAGGGCTGTTACCGTTAGGCACACACCAATAACCATCAAGATACTCCAGTAAACAACCGGCTCGTTGTAAAATATTTCAAACTCGATATCAAACAATTGGTTAACAAAGGGTTTTGCACCCTGAATAAGTAACAAAGAGATACCAATTGACAGTACACAAACAATCAATACTTCGGTTAATACCGGCATGATAATTTGCAAGCGATTAGCCCCAATGAACTTTTTCAAACCTAATTCTTTTGAACGTTTAATGAGCTTGGCTATGGTGAGGTTGGTAAAATTTAACAAGGAAACCAGCAAAATAACAAAGGATACAATGATAAACAGTGAAATATTTATTTTGCTCGAACTTTCGCGCAACTCGAAACGGAAATCAGATTTCAAGTGGATATCGTCCAATGGGAACAATGAAAAATCGTATTTTTTGGGTCCACCTTCCTGCTTTAAAGAACTCTCATCCCACAAAGCTGTTAACTTTTTGGCAACCAATTCGGCAGATGCACCTTTCTGAAGTTTAAAGTAATTGTAAGACCATAAATATTTAAATTTGGGTAAATTTTCAAAATCCTCTTGTAGGTTGCCTTTTTGCGACAATAGCAATTCATATTTAAAATGTGTTTTGGGGTGGGTGTTTTTTACAATTCCACGAACTTCATAATCGCCAATATTTTGTGCATATTGGTGGGCTTCTAATTTGATGATTTGCCCCACAGGATTTAGGTTTCCGTAGTGTTTACGAGCAAAATCTTCTGAAATAAAAACGGTGTTTGGCTTCTCCAATTCCAATAGATTGCCTACTTTGGCTTTAACTTCAAACATTTCAATAAAAGCTTCATCAACCGCCAAAATATCGTTCTGCTGAAACGAGTTGTCACCGATTTTAATGGTCCCAACAGAGCAATGTATAAACTGGGTTGCCAGCTCAACCTCAGGAATTTCTGATGAAACGGCATAAACAATTCCCATGCTGCGAGCCCAGTTGACACTTTTAAACTTCTGGGGAACCGAGTGGACACGGTAAATATTTTCGTGCCCTGCAATATGCTTGTCGAAACTTTTTTCGTTTGAAACATGGATAAATAAAACAAGAAAGGACGTAATGCCAATTACTAAACCAAAGACA
>JAQICD010000234.1 GCA_027858715.1 Prolixibacteraceae bacterium | reverse complement strand
TCTGTTCTTGATGTATTCCATATCTTTGAGTTTTATTATTGTTCAATGTTTTTAAAATCTATTTTCTTAGGCGTTAAACGTTTGTTTTTTTAGTGCATGTTCTTAACTACTTCATTTGTAAATTCTTTTGTTGACAGCAATGTTGCCCCTTCCATTAATGTAAACAAATCAGCGGTTACTTTTCTTTTTGAAAAAGTATGTTCCAGAGCATCATAAATGTGTTCGGCTGCTTCGTTCCATCCCATGTATTCGAGCATTAAAGCAGCTGATAAAATCAACGAACTCGGGTTTGCTTGTCCTGTTCCTGCAATCGTAGGCGCAGTTCCGTGGGTCGCTTCAAAAATGGCGAATCCACTATCGTAATTGATGTTTGCCCCGGGTGAGATTCCAATTCCGCCTACCATTGCAGCCAGTTGATCCGATATGTAATCGCCGTTCAAATTCATGGTTGCAATAACCGAATGGTCGTATGGCCTTAAAAGACTTTCCTGCAGAAAAGCATCTGTGATTACATCTTTTACGATGATTTTACCTTCCTTGCGAGCCTCCTTTACCTTTTCTTTTGCTATTTCAGCTCCTTGCTCGCTGGCAATTTTTTCATATTGGCGCCAGGTAAAGGTTTGCTTGTTGAATTCTTTTTCGGCTACCTCGTATCCCCAGTTTTTAAAAGCACCTTCGGTAAATTTCATGATATTGCCTTTGTGTACCAGTGTTACCGAGGGTAGGTCGTGTTTAACAGCATAGTCGATGGCTGCACGCACAAGTCGCTTGGAGCCTTCTTTCGAAATGGGTTTAATCCCGAATGATGTGGTATCGGGAAAGCGAACAGCATCTAAACCGAAATTCTCTTTCATAAGTGCTTTGAACTTTTCTGCTTCGGGTGTTCCGGTCATAAATTCAATTCCTGCATAAATATCTTCGGTGTTTTCGCGGAAAATATGCATATCAACAGTTGACGGGTATTTGACAGGCGAGGGTACACCTTTGAACCAACGTATCGGCCGCAAACATACGTACAAGTCCAATTCCTGGCGCAGTGCCACATTTAACGAACGGATTCCACCACCAACAGGCGTAGTGAGTGGCCCTTTTATGCCGACAATGTGCTCTTTGAAGGTGTCGATTGTTTGGGCAGGTAGCCATTCGCCTGTTTTCTTATGTGCTTTTTCTCCGGCCAATACTTCTTTCCATTCAATAGAACGTTCCTTGCTGTATGCCGCTTCAACGGCAGCATTAACAATGCTTTGTGCCGGTTCGCTAATGTCCCTGCCAATACCATCTCCTTCAATAAAAGGTATCGTAACATGGTTGGGTACCTGTAGCTTCCCGTTTTGTATAGTGACTTTATTGCTCATCTTTCTTTTTATTTCAAGTTTCAGGTTTACCCCGTGAAATGCGAGGGTAGGAGCATATTTCACAGGAGTTTCAGGTTTGGCTTCACCGATCTTGCTTTGCTCGATTCAGGCCTCAAATTAAATCTTCCTGACCAATTACTAATTACCAATCACTAATGACCAATGACCAATGACCAATCACTAATGACCAATGACCAATCACTAATGACCAATGACTAATGACCAATGACCAATGACTGATTGACTAATTACTGATTGCCTTTTGCAGGTTTTCATCAATAGCTTCAAGAAACTTTTCGGTTGTGAGGTAATGTTCCTCTTTCATGTTGCGTCCGTGAATGATAAGTGCCAGGTCTTTTGTCATTTTGCCACTTTCTACCGTTTCGATACACACCTTTTCAAGTGTTTGCGCAAATTTTGTAAGCTCAGGTGTGTTGTCTAATTTCCCGCGGAACTCCAGCCCCCGTGTCCATGCAAAAATTGATGCAATAGGGTTTGTCGAGGTTGGTTTGCCTTGCTGGTGCATGCGGTAGTGGCGGGTTACGGTTCCGTGAGCAGCTTCTGCCTCCATGGTTTTGCCATCGGGTGTTACCAGTGTTGAGGTCATAAGCCCAAGTGAGCCAAAACCTTGCGCAATGGTATCGCTTTGTACATCGCCGTCGTAATTTTTACAGGCCCATACAAATCCGCCATCCCATTTCATGGCAGCGGCTACCATATCGTCGATAAGCCTGTGTTCGTATGTGATTCCGGCAGCTTCAAATTTATCTTTGTATTCTTTCTCGAAAACTTCCTGGAAAATATCTTTAAAGCGACCATCATATTTTTTCAGAATAGTATTTTTAGTGCTCATGTACAGTGGCCAGCATTTGTCGAGCGCCTGATTCATGCATGCATGTGCAAAGCCTCGTATTGATTCATCGGTGTTGTACATGGCCATGGCTACGCCGTCGCCTTCGAAATCGTAAACGTTAAAGCTTTGCGGTTCACTTCCGTCTTCGGGAGTAAAAGTAATGGTGAGTTTTCCTTTTCCTTTGGTTACAAAGTCGGTGGCTTTATACTGGTCGCCAAAAGCATGACGGCCAATGCATATTGGCTTTGTCCAGCCGGGGACCAGTCTTGGAATATTGTTTATCATAATGGGTTCGCGAAAAACAGTACCTCCAAGTATGTTACGGATGGTTCCGTTGGGAGAGCGCCACATTTGTTTCAAATCAAACTCTTCAACCCTTGCTTCGTCGGGGGTGATGGTTGCACATTTTATACCTACTCCGTATTTTTTTATGGCATTGGCTGCATCGACGGTAATTTGGTCGTTGGTTTCGTCGCGTTTTTCGACGCCCAAATCGTAATATTTGATATCAATATCGAGATAGGGAAGAATTAACTTCTCTTTAATGAACGACCAAATTACGCGGGTCATTTCGTCCCCGTCGAGTTCAACTACCGGATTTACTACTTTTATTGTTGTCATATTTTAAAATAATTTAACACACCCCAACCCCCTAGAGGGGGTGTGAGCGATTACCATATTTAAAGAATCAAATTCTCATTATTTATATGAAAAGAACGTCTTTATAGTTAGCAGGTTCTTTAAGCCCCACCCCTTAGGGGTTGGGGGGTTTTTAAATAATTCAAGGCCGAACCTGCTTTAAACCACTCAATTTGTTGTGTATTGTAAGTGTGATTTGTTCGTATCACATCTTTGCTGTTGTCGCTATGCAGCACTTCAATATCGATGGGTTTACCCGGGGCAAACTGGTCGAGGTTTAAGAAGTTGAAGATGTCGTTTTCCTGAATTTTATCGTAATCGGCTTCGTTTTCGAATGTAAGAGCGAGCATACCTTGTTTTTTGAGGTTAGTCTCGTGTATGCGGGCAAACGATTTCACTAACACTGCACGTACTCCAAGGAAACGTGGTTCCATGGCAGCATGTTCGCGCGATGAGCCTTCGCCATAGTTGTGGTCGCCAACAACGATAGTCGGAATTCCTTTGGCATTGTATTCTCTTTGTGTAGCCGGAACTTCGCCGTATGCACCTGTTAGCAGGTTTTTCACATTGTTGGTTTCTTCGTTATAAGCGTTAACTGCGCCAATAAGGCAGTTATTTGAAATGTTGTCGAGATGACCTCGGAATCGCAACCATGGACCTGCCATTGAAATATGGTCGGTTGTACATTTCCCCATTGCTTTAATTAACAAACGAATTCCGGTAATATTTTCACCGTCCCATGCCTCAAATGGCTCAAGCAACTGTAAGCGTTGTGAGTCGGGTTTTACTATTACATCGGCTTTCGAACCATCTTTGGCGGGTGCTACATAGCCCGAGTCGTTAACGTCGAAACCTTTTGGCGGTAATTCCCATCCAGTTGGCGGGTCGAGTTTTACTTTCTGCCCGTCTTCGTTAATTAAAGTGTCGGTAATTGGGTTGAAACCCAGTTCTCCGGCAATTGCCAGTGCTGTAACCATTTCGGGCGATGCCACAAATGCATGTGTATTTGGGTTTCCGTCGGCACGTTTTGCGAAGTTGCGGTTAAACGAATGCACAATGGTGTTTTTTTCGCCTTTTTCGGAACCTTCGCGGTTCCATTGTCCGATACATGGACCGCATGCGTTGGCAAATACATTCCCGCCAATTTTCTCAAATGTTTCAATAAAGCCGTCACGTTCAATGGTGTAGCGAACTTGTTCTGAACCCGGGGTAATGGTGTATTTCGATTTTGTTTTCAGCTTTTTCTCAGCCGCTTGTTTAGCTATCGAAGCAGCGCGCGAAATATCTTCGTACGACGAGTTGGTGCATGAACCAATAAGTCCGACTTCGATTTTTGTTGGCCATCCGTTTTTCTTAGCTTCTTCGCGAACTTTACTAATTGGAGTTGCCAGGTCGGGCGTAAATGGTCCGTTGATGTGTGGTTCCAGTTTCGAAAGGTCGATTTCAATTACCTGGTCGAAATATTTTTTGGGATGGGCATACACTTCGGGGTCACCGGTGAGATATTCACTAATATTATCGGCAGCTTCAACTACTGATTCACGCCCGGTTGCTTTTAAATAGCGGCGCATCGAATCGTCGTATCCAAAGGTCGATGTTGTAGCACCAATTTCGGCTCCCATATTACCAATTGTGCCTTTACCCGTACACGAAAGCGATTGTGCACCTTCGCCAAAGTATTCAACCACAGCGCCAGTTCCGCCTTTTACGGTTAAAATACCGGCAACTTTAAGTATAATGTCTTTGGGGGCTGTCCATCCGTTTAGTTTTCCGGTAAGTTTCACTCCGATAAGCTTTGGCATTTTAAGCTCCCATGGCATACCGGCCATAACATCAACCGCATCGGCGCCACCTACGCCAATGGCAATCATGCCAAGGCCACCGGCATTAGGGGTGTGCGAATCGGTACCAATCATCATTCCACCCGGGAATGCATAGTTTTCGAGCACAACCTGATGAATAATACCGGCTCCGGGTTTCCAGAATCCAAGTCCGTATTTATTCGAGACCGATTCCAGAAAGTTATACACTTCGTTGTTTTTATTAAATGCTTCCTGTAAGTCTTTATCTGCGCCAATGCGTGCCTGTATAAGGTGGTCGGCGTGTACTGTGGAGGGTACTGCAACTTTGTCTTTGCCGGCCTGCATAAATTGCAAAAGTGCCATTTGTGCAGTCGCATCCTGCATAGCTACACGGTCGGGAGCAAAATCCACATAATCTTTTCCTCTTTCAAAATTTTTCAGGGGGTTTGAAGTGTGAAGGTGGGCATAAAGAACCTTTTCGGTGAGCGTTAAAGGTCTTCCCAGTTCTTTTTTTGCCGAATCAACCTTTTGTTTGAATTCAGCATAAACATTTTTGATAAGATCGTAATCAAATAACATATTCAAATATTTTTTTTTGAGTTTCTTATTTTCAGACCTGATTAATATCAGAAATAATTTTTAAACAAAGAGTTTAACAAAAAGTTTTTGTTTAATGGATTAATAATACGAAAAGTTGAAGTTTTCTTAAGTACTTTTAGTCACATATTCAATTTTTCTTTACATTGTGTATATTTTTCAAGCTTTTATTTTTAAAGAGAATAATTTCACTTTTAAAAAGAACATTTTCTGAATGTATTTTTGGTTTTTTAGCTTTAAGCATGAAGAATAATTTAAACTAAATTCGGATGAAGAAAATAACGATATTCATTTTTTTGTTGGTTTTGAGTATCTGTATGTTCGGGCAGGTGCGAAAAGGATGGCGCTCGGTATTTGACAAAGATGGAAGGCTAACCAGGATGCACTATTATCATGAAGGAGTTAGTGTTATCGATTCGGGGCTTTATTTTCAATATTATACTGAAAATCTTTTGAAAGCGCTAATTACCGGAGAAATTCAGTCGCAGACTGGTCAAATCGATGGTAGTATTGTATTGTTTGATCATTCGGGGAGGTTGACAAGTTACAGCATGAAAGCAGATGGATACAACGTTTTTGATGTAGAATGCGATTATGATGAGAATTGCCGGGCGTTGCTTAGCGAAAGCTTTGAAACAAGTTCGGAAAATTGGTCGGGTGATAAATATCGAATTACCAAGGGGGAACTTGTAATAGAGAACGAAGGATCGTTTGCGGCTGTTGAATACAACCCGCCATATGAAATCGATTTGTCGAAAGAGTTTGCATTGAGGCTTGTTATGCCGGTAAAAGGTAATTGTGCTAAAATCGGACTTGCCTTGGGTTGGGAGGATGCCGATAACTATCTTCTATTTGAATTTTCGTTTGGAAGGTACTATAATATACAACATCGGAAGAATGGTAATGATGAAATGCTGACCGATACAAGGGTTGAAATCGAAAAGCCTGATGAGAACTTCAATGTTCTAGTTATCCGAAACGAAGGTAAAAAGCTGATTGTGGAGGTGAATTCCGTAATTGAGGAAGTGATATCAGTGCCTGAATTTAAGGAAAATAGAATTGCTTTGTTGAGTCGGGCAAAAGGGAAAGCGAGGTTCATGGAATTTTTGTACCGCTATGATTTGTCTGAAATGAACGATTTTTTTAGCTCGTTGTGGAATGGCAGAGGGTCGGGTTTTTTTATTTCAAATGATAAGATTTTAACTACTTACGATGCCATTTTTGAATCGAAAAGATTACGTGTGTCTGGTACGGTTGGAGGGCAAAATTTTACATTACCTGCTCGATTGGTTAATTACGATGAACAAAATAATATTGCAGTATTACGTGTTGATTCAATTTCTTTTCTTCCTTTCGAGCTTCTGCCATTTGGTTTTACAAATTTGAAGCCTGTTAGCGAATCAGATGTGTTTTCATTGGGCTATCCTAATGCGGTAAGTGGTATCTCTATGGAGCCTCAGAGTTTTAATGGTATTGTATTGCCCGGCTCGTCGCATTATGGTGGTAACAGATTATTAGAAATGCCTTTCAGGTACGGAATGATTGGTGCTCCTGTATTTGATAATGATGCCAACCTGATTGGAATTTATTCGCGAAAAGGTATCGATCTTAAATATACAGAAATTATCGATTTTCAGGATAACTCACGTTCCATTAAGGCTGAAATGGGGCGTTTCGAACGTAAGTTCGAGTCACCGTATAAAAATGCACCCCGAGAAGAAAAAATCAAGGTTTTATCTGATATTGTTGTGATAATTGAGTCGAGCGTTTTTGAAAATGAATAGTTAATTAAATCTCACTTTCTTTTAACTTCTGAGCATTCTCTTCAAGTTGAAGCTTGTCGATAATTTCTTGAATATCCCCATCAATAATTGCCGGCAGGTTATACAGGGTTAAACCTATACGATGATCGGTTACGCGACCCTGAGGCCAGTTGTAGGTTCTGATTTTTGCAGAGCGATCGCCAGTCGAAACCATCGTTTTGCGTTTCGAAGCTATCTCGTCGATATACTTCTGATATTCCATGTTGTAAATACGTGTACGCAATTCATTCATGGCTTTAGCCAGGTTTTTAAGCTGCGATTTCTCGTCCTGACAAGTAACAACAATGCCAGTTGGCTCGTGTGTTAAACGAATGGCCGAATAGGTTGTATTCACACTTTGTCCGCCTGGCCCCGACGAACAGTATGTGTCTTTTCGTATATCGTTCTCTCGCAAATCAATGTCGAACTCCTCGGCTTCGGGCAATACGGCTACAGATGCTGCTGATGTGTGCACGCGACCCTGCGTTTCGGTTTGAGGCACACGCTGCACACGGTGTACGCCCGATTCGTATTTCAAAACACCATAAACGCCATTTCCTGAAACTTTGGCAACAATCTCCTTGTAGCCTCCCGATGTGCCTTCGGCAATGTTGGTTACATCCATTTTCCAGCCTTTTCGCTCACAGAATTTCGAGTACATTCGATACAAATCACCTGCAAAAATACTGGCTTCGTCGCCACCGGTACCGGCACGAATTTCCAAAATGGCGTTTTTGCTGTCCTCGGGATCGGCCGGAACTAGCAGTAGTTTAATTTCTTCTTCTTTTGGCTGAACCTGGCTCTCGAGTGTTTCAAGTTCGTCTTTGGCCATTTCACGCATCTCTGCATCAGTTTCGGCCGACAGAAGTTCCTTCGTAGAAGAAATATTATCAATAATATTCTTGTATTCAGTGAAAGTATTAACCAGTTCTTCGAGATGTTTGTATTCCTGGTTAAGCTTGATGTATCGTTTCATATCTTTCATTACCTCGGGGTCGGTTATTTGCTGTCCAACCTCTTCGAAACGATATTTAATATTTTCAAATTTATCGAGTATTCTTGTATCTTCCATAATGTTTATTGTCATTAGTCAATAGTCATTAGTCAATAGTCTCATATCTCACTACTCACTACTCACTACTCACAAGTTATATGTATTCAAAATTGCCGTAGCGGGAGCTGATGGTGAGTTTTTTGGTCTCGGAAGCTTCAACACGACCAACAATTTTTGCATCGATATTGAACGACTTTGAGATATTGATAATATCGTCGGCTATATCTTCCGAAGTATATATTTCGAAACGGTGTCCCATGTTGAATACTTTGTACATTTCTTTCCAGTTGGTACCCGATTCTTTTTGGATGATTTCAAAAAGCGGTGGAACTTCAAACATGCTGTCTTTAATTATATGTACGTTGTCAACAAAGTGTAAAACCTTGGTTTGTGCACCGCCTGAGCAGTGAATCATACCATTTATTTCTCCGCGGTATTTGTCGAGTATTTTTTTGATAACCGGGGCATAAGTACGTGTTGGCGAAAGTACCAGTTTGCCTGCATCTAAACCTGTTCCTTCAATGGCATCTGTTAGTTTACAGCTCCCCGAATAAGTAAGGTCGGCAGGAACTTCGGAATCGTAACTTTCGGGATATTTTTCGGCCAGGTAGCGGGCAAAAACATCGTGGCGGGCCGAAGTGAGTCCGTTGCTGCCCATGCCACCGTTGTATTCTTTTTCGTAAGTAGCTTTTCCCGATGACGACAAGCCGATGATTACATTCCCCGGGGCAATATTGTCGGCACTGATTACATCCTCGCGTTTCATTCGGCAGGTAACCGTTGAGTCAACAATAATTGTGCGCACCAAATCGCCTACATCGGCCGTTTCGCCGCCGGTTGGAATAACTGTTACGCCCATTTTGGTAAGTTCGGAACACAATTCGTCGGTACCGTTAATAATGGCGGCAATTACTTCGCCGGGTATCTTGTTTTTGTTTCGCCCTATGGTTGACGAGAGCAGTATGTTGTTGGTAGCGCCCACGCAAAGCAGGTCGTCGATGTTCATAATCAGGGCATCTTGTGCTATGCCTTTCCAAACCGACAGGTCGCCGGTTTCTTTCCAGTACATGTAAGCTAGCGACGATTTAGTGCCGGCTCCGTCGGCGTGCATAATGTTGCAATAATCGGGATCGTTGCCTAGGTAATCGGTCACTATTTTACAAAAGGCCTTTGGGAAAAGCCCTTTGTCGATGTTCTTAATAGCGTTGTGCACATCTTCTTTCGAAGCTGAAACACCACGTGCCATGTATCTGTCGTTTGTTTTTGCCATACCACTCAATTTTGAGTGTGCAAATTTAATATTTTATGGCGACTTTTCGATGATAGAATGATGTATTGATTGGTTGTCGTTGTTGTTGCTAATGACAAGCAGATGGTTTGTTGTGATTATTTGCGGTTATTTGTTATGTGAATTTTTCATAGAGCTGCAACAAATCGAACATTTGTTATATTTGTTCGAAACAAATGTGATTTTCATTCTCTCTCTCTCTCTCTCTCAGAAGGTAATATGAGTAATGGTTGGCTAAACTTGATGAAAAGATTTTAATTTTCATAGTTGTAATTTGTATTAGTGTTAAATTGAAGTGTTATAATTGTTGTGAGAAACGACCGTTTTTCACAAAGTGCGAATAATAAAGGGGAAATTTTAGGGGGAATTAAATAGAGTATCGCTGAAAAGGTTTTCGGTGGTGTTATTTGTTTAAATATATGAGATATTTTACCCTCTTAACATTTCTAGGAATGATTTGCATTTATGCTAAAGCACAACAATTCAGTATTAATGGATTTGTTCAGGATGCAAAAACCGGAGAACGATTAGCAGGAGCTACAGTTTATTGCGCTGAAACCGGAAAAGGAACCACTACTAATAGCTATGGATACTTTAGCTTATCTTTCAAGGATACATCAGCTTTTATTATTTCCGGCAGATTTATGGGTTATGAGCAATATGAGAAGGCTCAAAACTATAGTAAAAATATAATTGTAATTGAATTAGATCCATTGATCAACCAAATTGATGAAATTACAGTTACTTCTAAAAATACTTCTTTATCTAGTTCAAGGAATAGCCATATCGATATACCGTTAGAATCCATTAAAACCATACCGGTACTTCTGGGCGAAAGGGATTTAATGAAAAGTTTGCTTACTATGCCCGGTGTACAGTTTGCCAGCGAGGGGTCAGCTAATATTTCAATAAGGGGTGGTTCGCCTGATCAAAATCTTATTTTAGTAGACGATGTGCCTGTTTATAATTCTAACCATTTATTAGGTATTTTTTCAATTTTTAATACCGATGCATTAAAAAGTGCTACTGTATTAAAAGGAAGTTTTCCTGCGCGATATGGTGGTCGAACCTCATCGGTAATCGATTTAAGGTTGAAAGACGGAAATATGAAAGAATTTAAAGGTAATGTTTCTTTAGGGCTTATTACTTCGCGTTTAATGCTTGAAGGGCCTATTGTTGAAGATAAGATTTCTTTTTTATTTACTGCCCGACGTACTTTTCTTGATTTATTTGCTGGCAGTTTTATGAGGCTGTCGGCTATAGGGAAAGATAACAAAAGAGTAATGAGTTATAAGTTTTACGATATGACAGGGAAAATTAATTATATAATTTCAGATACTGACAGGATATATTTAAGTTACTTCTCAAGCAAAGATCCACTTTCAATTGAAAATAAATCTATTTCGTATAAAGACAATGGCTTCATTGAAGAAAATAATAAATGGAATATGAGTTTTGGGAACAAGGTTGCATCAATCAGGTGGAATCATATTTATAATAGTGGTATTTTTTCAAACGCCACTTTATATAGCAATAATTATTATTTTATAAATTCTGAAAGTTATGACAAAAAAAGCAGTTTTAATGAAAAGGGAAGCTCAGAAGAATATTATTTAGGCTTTAAAACCGGCATATTTGATTTGGGAGCTAAGGTTGATTTTGATATGAGTATAATGAATACCAATAATATTAGGGTAGGAGGGGAATTTGTGTATCATCGGTTTAATCCGGGTGTTGAGGTATATAATTTTAGCGATGTTGTTACTACATATAATATTGACTCTACCAGTATTCAGGATAAATACAATTCTTTTGAAACAATATTCTATATTGAAGATGAATTAAAGTTAAAAGATTATCTTTCTGTTAATGTTGGATATAGGTTAAATGTATATACAACTAAAGGTAAAACTTACATAAACCATGATCCTCGAATTTCGTGCAAGTTGGCTATTACACCACAAATTGCTTTAGAAGCATCATTCTCAGGAATTACACAAAACCTGCATTTGCTTTCGAATACGGGTATTAGTTTGCCAACCGACTTATGGGTTCCTGTTACCAAACAAATTGAGCCAATACTGTCCGTCCAGAAAAGTGTAGGCTTAAATTATTTATCAAAAAACCGGAAGTATGAAATAAAAATAGAAGCCTATAATAAAACCCTTGAAAATTTGATTGAATACAAAGAAGGTGCAAGCTTTATTGACACTACTTCGAACTGGGAAAATAAAGTAGAAATTGGCAGAGGAGAATCGTATGGAGTTGAGTTTATGGCCGAGAAAAAAACAGGATTATTGCAAGGATGGATTAGTTATACCCTGTCAAAATCAACACGCACTTTCACGAATATAAATTTTGGACGCTCTTTTCCTTATAAGTTTGATCGGCCTCATAATTTTTCTATAACAACTATTTTCAATATAAAGGATAATCGGCAAATTAATATTAATTGGTATTATGCAACCGGTAACCCCCTAACATTTGCATTCGAAAGATATCGGACAAACCTATGGGAGCACAAGGAGCTTTTTAGGACCACTATTCCATTAAATGAATTTGATAATTACTCACAGCGAAATAATTATAGGTTGCCCGATTATCACAGGTTAGATATAGGTTATACAAAAACAAATAACAAAGAATGGGGTAAAACTGAATGGGGCTTTAGTGTTTATAATCTATACAATAGGCATAATACATTTTTGTTATTAGTAGAAGATAATAAGTTAATGTCTTTAAGCTTATTACCAATTATTCCATCTGTTCAATTCTCAATTTATTTCTGATATGAAACAATTTGTTACATTAATAATAATATTGCTTGCTATGAACTCTTGCATGAAGGAGCTTGATGTTGATTTTGATAATGAGGAACAAAAAATTGTAGTGAATTGTGTCTTTAATCAAGAAAGGCCATTCCAGCTTTATGTGTCGAAAAGCTATTCACCTTTTGAAAAAGAGAAAGACATAGTTGTTACCAATGCTGTAGTACGTGTTTACGAAGAAAATGAATATGTTGGGGACTTAACATACAAACCAATTTACTTTTTAAAGGAATATGGTATGGTTGATTATTTGGATACTTCGCTTTGTGAAAATAAAGATATAATAGATCGATATTATACTTCCAATAAAATTATGCCACGTATTGGGAAAAAATATAAGGTTGAAGTTGAGGTTGATGGCTTTCCTACAGTTTTTGCTGAGAGTTCAATTCCCGATAAAGTTGAAATTACTGACATTTTGGAAAATGATGATACAGACAATTTGGATAGTGGCCATAAGCATTATTTTCTCAGGTTTGTTGATCCGGAGGTGTCTAATTATTATTTATTCAGGATAAATGCCTATATGCAATTTCCCATAAACTATAGTTCTTATTATTACTTGAATGTTTTTCATTTTAGTGATGATCCAGCTTTGTTAGCTTACCATAACAAAGAGAATGTGTTGTTTTTTTCGGACGCATTATTCAACGGCAAAGAATACGATTTCTCATTTAAGTTTTATAATAATTCAATATTTGACGATAGAAGTATGGTTTACGATGACGAGTATGTTATTTATCCATGCCTAATTAATTTGAGTAGTGATTTTTCATTTTTCTTAAAATCGGTGTTATTAGACAGGTCAATGCAGAATAATCCATTATCTGAACCGGTTTCGATTTATTCAAATGTTAATAATGGTTTGGGGCTTTTTGCGGGGTATTCAATTTCAAAAATTCCATTAAAAGTATATCGAAATGAATAGAAAAAGGATGGACAAGAAATAACAAACAAATTTTAGCGAATATGTAATAATTATTCAAGTCCACCCTAATTATTAATAATAAAAACAAACAAAGTTATGAAGAAAAATCAATTATTAGTGCCTTTTATGGTAGTATTATTTGCAGCTTTCTTGGTGAGCTGTGAGGATGAAATTGTTGATCCGAAAGAAAAACAATCTGAAAAAATTGCATCAGATGATTTCTATAGGTACTCGACTGCTCAAATGAACGATGCTCTTAATGAATTGGCGGTAGTTATAGCTAAGACAGTAGAGAATGGTGAGTTTCGTAGAGTTTTGAAGCGGGAAGCTGTTAAGAAGTATAATGGACAGTATGATGTTCCATTCAATTATTTTCTTGATCAGACGGTGTCTGAAATGAAAAGTACAGGAGTTAATACGATTAATGATTTAATTGAAAATGATTTTAATAATCTGAAGTCATTATCGGAAAATGAGAAAGATTCAAATTTTAAAGATACATGGAGGAAGATTCCAAATTTGAAAATATCAGTACCAGTTAAATGCGATGAATGGGATATTGATGATTTTAATCCGTTAGTTGCAGTCATGAAAGTTGATAATGATAAGGATAAAGAAGAATATATTAATGCTTATGATTCAGAAGGTGATCAAGTAATGCTTGATGCTAAAAATGAACCAGATTTTCCGGTAATTGTTATCGGTATTTGTAATAGACTGGATGAAAGTGGAAAGGTTATGTATGATAGAACAAATTTTCAAGTACACGATAGCTTAAGAATTGATGCTTATGAAATGATATCCTGCCAACAACTTAAATCTGAGCAAATATATGATTTTATTCAAGTGCACCCATCATTGTGCAATTTATTTGAAAAGGAAGAAGATTTGTCAAGCACAGAAGAAATAAATGACACTTTGCTATGTGAAGAAATAAAATGCTATGTTGAGAGTCAGGGTTTTATTGAAGATCAAACAAATAAAAAAGTAAACAAGTCGTTAAATACTAATGTGCCATCTAAGCCTTATGACCTACAGGTGTATAATTATACTGCAACTAAAGCACTAGATGTGAGGTGGAAACATGATGATAGTAATTGTGTGTATGAACTTCAATATTCACGACATCCAAACTATAATAATTGGATAACGGTAAGTAGTAACATTGTTGGTTATGATTATGTCCATTATGGGTTGTCTGAGAATAATTATTATAGATACCGAGTTAGGGCTAAAAATACTACAAATAACACATATGGTAGTTATTCTTATATTGAAGAAGGAAAGCCTTCTTTAAGAGAAAGGTTAGGAAAAGAGGGGATCGCAGGGATGTATTTTGAGCAAGATTATTTTGATTCATTCGACACTTGGTATCAAGGATCAGAACCTGAGTTTGGAATTAGATTATATAGGAGTAATATTGACAAAGTAACAAATGAAATAATTTCGGTAGGGTTTCAAACAGTTTTCCATTATGCTGTATTAAGTCCGCAAGATTTAAATCCTTTCAAGAATGGATATTGCCCTATATATGATCAATGGGATCCTAAAGAGGATAATAGTTCTTATAATATATGGGTTTATGAAGACGATGGTATTAGACCATGGGTAAGCAAACAAGATGTTGAGTTAGGGGGTGAATTAAATTATAGTGACAAGGAAGGTGCTTCCCTTAAGTTAAATGGAACTGTTAATTTTTCGATAGAATGGAGAAGAAGTTTTGAACATGTATTATTCCACAGAGTAACATGGCAAGACTGTAATTGGATACTATCTGGTCAGGTTCCATCTAAAATGAAATTAAGGTTATTACATATTCCTTATAATAGATCAGAGAAATGCCCATATGTGGGTTCATTTGATGGTGCAAATTGCTTAGTTGCCAATCCAGGAGCAGGTACTAATCCTCGAATAATTAATGGTTATTATGTATATGAGACTGCAAATACTTGTTTGCCTGGCTTTAATTCAATACCTTTAGGAAATAATTATAGATTATGTTATATGCCAATTGATCCCAATTGTTCATATGATGCTCAGGTGGTTGGTCCAATTCCTTTTGTTTATCACAATCGTTTTTATGTTACACCAGGTTATTAATTATATAAAAAGGGGGCTTTGTCCCCCTTTAAATACTATTTAAGATGAAATACTTATATTACATTACATTTTTGTATTTGATGCTCCATATTAACGCATGCACAAGTTTTGAGTACGAACCGGCAATTCTTGAAGTAGTTGAAGTTAAGTATGTAACCTATACTTCTGCTATGGTTGAGTTCAACGTGTCTTCTTATGGGTCAAATACCGATCAGAGCAAAAGTTTTGGTATATGCTATAATACAACTGGCGATCCTGATATTGAAGACGAAAAAATAATGATTCGTAACTGGTCAAAAGAAAACCCCGAAAATTACATGATGAGTCTGGACAATTTATTGCCCAATACAGAATATTATGTACGTGTATTTATGTGGGGACTTTATTTTGATCCTAATGACAGTGATCAGGGGCGGTCGCTTACGTATAGCGATATACTTACAATTAAAACCAAAGATGTAAATATGTTGCTAGACGATCGCGACGGGCAGCAATATCCGGTTATTACTATAGGAGACCAGCAATGGATGGCTCAAAACCTGGCTTACGATGCAGGCGAAGGTTCCATGAGGCATTGTCTTATGGATAAAGGTACCCAATACTGGGAATCATACGAAAACGATCCGCGTTACGGTTATTTGTACAATTATGAAACTGCTTTAAACGTTTGCCCCGAAGGGTGGCGTTTGCCCTCCGATGCAGATTGGCAGCAGCTTGAACTCGCGCTTGGGGTTAGCGAAGCTGATATTGCAACAAAAGCACTAAGGGGCGATAGTATAGGAGTAGTTCTAAAAGGTTTGTTGTTCAATAACCATTCTGGACAAAATTCGAGCAATGCAACAGGTTTTAATGTTTTGCCCGGGGGCTATTTCAGTAAGCAAAATAATGAATACATGGGTGTAACTCATTCAAGTAATTTTTATTCATCAACATTAAAGACCGATTTGCAGGGAATGGCAATATCCCGGTTTATTTCTTCTTCTTTTAACGGTATAAAAGAAGGTCTTACGCGAACTGATAATTATTTACCGGTGCGCTGTGTGAAGGATTGAACTCATGTGAAAAGTGTAAGCAATTTAGTGTAATGTATTTTGAATGTTTAATAGTGGTTTGAAGTCTTTTCTTTATCCGACCAAGTTGGTTGCATAGGAGACTTCAGTATTGGTTGAATTGATTTTTTGTTGGGTAATAATTTTGTGCCAGTTTTCGCCCATTATTAAATCAATGTCCTTGTAATCCTTAACCAATTTTTCTAATTTTTCCCGGTCATCATTAATGGTATTTTATCCATATGGGAAAGAAGAACCATATAGAATTGAGCGGGGAGAAAATATTTCGATAGTGCGACTTAACCGTTCATCTGAGATGGCATGCATGGGAGATAAATCGATAAACAAGTTAGGAGTTTTGCTTAACCCAACTTGCAAATAAAATTCCACAAACATCTGCATATCAGTCATTAGCTAAATTGAGGATTATTGTTGGGTCACCACTTTTGATTTCCTAACAAAAGGACGTTCTTTGAACCCCAATGATGAGAATATGTTTTTTATATCGGGGTTGGGTCTGGTGTAAAGTTTAGTATATATCTTTCCGTTATTTTTAGTGTCCATTGATTGTAAAGAGCATCTTTGAGCTTCTATTTTATTGACAATTGTTGACCAACTGTAATTAATGTCCTTTTGGGCAAGGCCTATTTTAATGAAATTCACAAACTGGTATGCAATAATGCTTAACCATATGTGGGGCTCGATGTATGCGTCCTTTTGATGGTGTATTTTTTAATAGTTGGTTCAGAATTGAGTGTTTCTCGTTATCATTTTCACAAGCGTGTATTAAACCATCAATCGTCATTTTTTTTCTGTTTTTCTTTTTGTGAAATTTTGAATAATTGATAACGTTACATACAGGATTATGGCTAACGATATTCCCGTTATTTGTAAGATTACAATCAACGTTAATGAGCTAAAAAGAAAAAAATAGCGAATAATATTTTCTTTTAGATATAATGATGAGAATTTAAGAGAAAACATCGGAATGTTGGACACCAACAGTACTGCAAATAAGATTGTTATAATTGAAATGGAGAGAGGGTTTGCTATCCAGCCGGGAAAGAAACCGGGGTGGTGTATTATTGTCCATGCAATAGAGGCAACAAGCAATGCATTGGCCGGTGTAGGTAAACCAATAAATGATTTTGTTTGGCGGCTGTCGATGTTGAATTTAGCCAGTCGCAGAGCTGAAAGTGCAGGGATACAAAGCGGTGAGAGTATGTACGCCCACTCTAAGGGTGATAGGTTTACAAAGGCAAAATCTGTTATCAGGTGTCTTTGAATAGAGAACATTAGAGCTCCGGGCAAAACACCAAATGTTACTACATCGGCCAGCGAATCGAGTTGTTTGCCCAGTTCGCCCGAAACTTTAAGCAAGCGAGCAGCAAAGCCATCAAGAAAGTCGAAAATAGCTCCTGCGAACATAAGTGTAACAGCAGCTAAAATATTGTCGTTTAGGGCAAAATATATGGCAACTGCACCACTTAGCAAGTTTAAAACTGTAAGCAGGTTTGGGAAAAAAGCGTACCATTTTGTTTGTTGTTCCATATAATTAAGAGAAACGGGCGATTTCGGTTTGTGTGCCTTTTACCCGTTCGTTTAATTTAACTTTAATGTTTGCATCCGTTGGCAGAAATAAATCAACTCTTGAACCAAATTTAATGAATCCCAGGTGACCGTTTTGTTCAGCATAGTCAGCTTCGTTAGCATAGCAAACAACACGTCGGGCCATGGCTCCGGCAATTTGGCGAACCAGTACCAGTCCACCTTTTTTATTATCAATAACCACTGTTGAACGCTCGTTTATTTCTGAAGATTTTGGAGCCCATGCAGCCAGGTGGTTGCCTTTGTGCATGGTTTTGTATAAAATCTTTCCGGCAACCGGAAACCAGTTCATGTGCACATCAAAGGGCGACATGAAAATGGATACCTGGATGGTTTCTGTATTCAGATATTCTGTTTCGGAGGCGGGTTCTATTACCACAACTATGCCGTCACATGGAGCCATTACTGCGTTTTCATCGCTTATTTCGGTACGTGAAACATACCTGAAAAAATATAATGTAAAGGCATAAAATAACACCGAAGCCAGTAATACCGGGTAAATAATATATTCGTTGCGGGTTATTTTTATGGTAGCATAACTTACCACTACGATGATGATTGCAACAATCAAAAGGGGTAACCTGCCTTCCTTGTGTATTCTCATCTTTACGAGTTTAGAATCAGTGAAATATAAATATAAAAAATTGGTGCTGCAAACAGCATGCTGTCGAACCTGTCGAGTAAACCACCATGACCGGGTAGTAGATTACCTGTATCTTTTACATCAAAACTACGTTTAATCAGCGATTCGGTTAAATCTCCAAATGTTCCGGCGATTACTGTTAAAATAGATATCGCAATTGCATGGAAAGTTCCTATGGGGTGGAAAAAATGGAACATAATAAGTGAGGCTGCAATGGCAAGTACTAGTCCGCCAATTGCACCTTCCCATGTTTTTAATGGTGAAACCGATTCAATCATTTTTCTTCGACCTAAAGTACTGCCTATTATGTACGCTCCCGAATCGGCGGCCCACAAAATGACAAATAGAATAAGTAAAATATGCGGCAAACGGGTCAGAGGGGTATGATCGAGTGGAGTTATAATAAAATTTAATATCGAAAATGGAATGCCAACATAAACAATACCCAAAATAGTAAAAGCAATATTTACAACAGGTTTAGAGTCTTTTTGCAACAGTGCAAGAACCGGCATCAGCATAACAAGTGGTATCAGTCCGAAAAATATGAGTTGCGAAACAATTTGATTTTCGTAAAGAAAAACAGCAACAAACATAAATAAGGTGGTTGCTATTCCTAAAATATAATAAGGTTTGTAACCACCATTTTTACATAATCGGTAAAACTCGAATAACGAATATGCCAGTATAATGCCAAAAAAACATGCAAAAGCATATTTCCCTGCATATATACTGACTATTGTGAGTGCGATGTATATTAATCCTGTTATGCTGCGTACCAGTAATTTTCTCAATGTTTAAGTTCTTTTAATAGTTCTAATGCTTTTGTTTCATCTTTTTCATTTACAAAAACTTCAATGTTTCCAAATGTTTTGTATGATGAATCTTTCTGGTTCATGATAACAGCATTAATGCCATTATTTTCTAATAAATCTTTTGCAATTTCTGCCTGATATAATTCGCCCGACAAAAATACTTGTTTCCAATCTTTTTCCATGATGTTTTTCTTTTAAAGTTGAAATATATTTTTCAATATAGAAAAATATTAGATTGAATACACCTTTGATTGGTGTCTTTTATAAGTTTTTGTGTAAAAAAAGAAACCTGACAGATTTTGAGAATTGCTATCTGCCAGGTTTTATGTATATGAAAAACTAATTTTATTTTTCTTCGTTTAATTTTTCAGCTCTTCCGGTTCGAGATGTTTGCTTTCGTGGTCATGTCCGGGACGTTGGCCAAAAATTTGCTCAAGGTCTTCGGTAAAAAGCACCTCTTTTTCTAGAAGTCTCTCAGAAAGTATTTTATGTCCTTCTTTGTTCTCTTTAAGTACTTTTTTAGCTCTAATGTAAGCTTCGTCTATTAGCGATTTTATCTCATCGTCGATTAATTCGGCGGTTTTTTCGCTGTATGGTTTGGTAAAGCTGTAGTCGGCCTGTCCTGATGAGTCGTAAAAGCTAAGGTTTCCAACTTTTGAGCTCATACCGAAGTAGCAAACCATGGCATACGCTTGTTTAGTTATACGCTCCAGATCGTTTTGTGCACCCGACGAAATACTGCCGAAGGTTACTTCTTCAGCGGCTCGGCCGCCAAGTGTTGCGCTCATTTCGTCCATCATTTGCTCTTTGGTCGTTATTGAGCGTTCTTCAGGCAGATACCAGGCTGCACCTAAGGCCTTTCCGCGAGGTACTATTGTGACTTTCACGAGTGGGTGAGCATGTTTTAGCAACCAGCTAACAGTAGCGTGTCCAGCTTCGTGATAAGCGATTGTTTTCTTTTCCTGAACCGAAATAATTTTATTCTTTTTCTCGAGGCCACCTATAATGCGGTCAACAGCATCGAGAAAGTCTTGTTTTTCGACTGCTTTGTGCTCACGGCGGGCTGCAATAAGAGCCGATTCGTTGCAAACATTTGCTATGTCGGCACCCGAAAAACCAGGGGTTTGTTTCGAAAGGAAGTCAACTTCAATATTTTTTGAAATGGTAAGCGGTTTAAGGTGAACTTCGAATATTTCTTTTCGCTCGTTAAGGTCGGGCAGTTCAACGTGAATTTGCCTGTCGAAACGGCCGGCACGCATTAGGGCACGGTCGAGAATGTCGGCACGGTTGGTTGCTGCCAAAATGATGACTCCCGAGTTTGTGTCGAAGCCGTCCATTTCGGTAAGTAGTTGGTTGAGTGTGTTTTCGCGTTCGTCGTTTGAGCCCATGTTGGGGTTTTTACCACGGGCGCGACCGATTGCATCAATTTCGTCGATGAATACGATACACGGCGATTTTTCTTTTGCCTGCTTAAACAGGTCACGAACACGTGAAGCGCCAACGCCTACAAACATCTCAACAAAGTCGGAACCCGACATGGAGAAAAACGGCACATGTGCTTCGCCTGCAACGGCACGAGCTAAAAGGGTTTTACCCGTTCCCGGAGGGCCAACCAGCAGCGCGCCTTTGGGGATTTTACCACCTAGTTTTGTGTATCGGTCGGGATTTTTCAGGAATGAAACGATTTCTTCTATTTCCTGTTTGGCTTCGGCTAAACCGGCTACATCTTTAAACGAGGTAGTTACTTTTTGGTCTTTATCGAACAATTTTGCCTGCGATTTACCAACATTGAAAATACCACCACCGGGGCCTCCGGCGCCTCCTTTGCTCATACGCTTGAATATAAACCACCAGAAGAAAATAAGCAGTGCAATAGGGAACAAAATCTGAAAGATTCCGCTCCAGTCGTATGTCGAATCATTTTTTATTGGAATTTCTTCCTGGTTGTATTCTGCTATAGCCTCGTTGAGGTTTTCATTAAAAGAATCGTATGAACCCAGGGTGAAATAAAAATGTGGGCCATTTATATCAGGACTCGAAAAGCTAGAGCCCAGTTTTTCTTTGTACTTAGGGTAACTTTCTTTTTTGAGATAAATATTGGCTTTTGCGCCATTTAAAACAACAATCTTTTCAACATCGCCGTTTTGTATCATGGTTCTTTTTACCTCATGCCATGTTGTTTCTACGGCACTATTTCCCGAAGTGAAAAAGTTAATTCCCAAAATAACCATAAGGGCAATATAAATGTAAAGCATGTTGAATTTTGGCTTTCCATCTTTACCTTGTGGCGTTCTGGGTTTGAAATTGTCGGAGAAACTACCTTTATTTTTGGTCGAGTTGTTTTTACCTTCGGTTTTCTTTTCGTTTTTATTTGTATCTGTCATTGTGTGTTAATTTTTTGAATTGTATTTTTTTATCTGTGCGTCGGCCCATAGTGATTCCAGATCGTAATGAGTTCTCCATGACTCCTGAAAAACGTGCACCATAATGTCAATATAATCCAATAATATCCATTGAGCATTTCTGTAACCGTCGGTGTGCAGGGCACTTTGTCCTGTTAGTTCTTTCACAGTTTCTTCAATCGAATGAGCTATGGCTTCTGCTTGTGTATTTGAGCTGCCATGGCAAACAATGAAGTGATTACACTCAGAATAATCTATTTTAGTAAGATCAAGGTCGATAATTTCCTGTCCTTTTTTTCTTCTTACTCCTTCGACAATTGCATCAATAATATTAGTGGTAACGTTTGTTTCTTTTATGTTCTCCATATATTTGTGTCAATATTCTGCAAATTTAATTTATTTACCTAATTTATTCCGCTGAAATTATGGCAGAAATAATAGGAAGAAAGATAATAAAATTAAGTGGCATTGATTCAACCAATAACTATGCCACTAAAATAGCCGGGAACAGCAACATTGTTGAGGGTACTTTGGTTCTGGCCAACGAGCAGTTCAGCGGGCGCGGACAGGTTAATAACATCTGGGAAAGCGAAGCAGGAGCTAATGTTTTGGTGAGCATCGTATTTTACCCGGTATTTTTACCTGTACACCATCAGTTTATGCTGTCGAAGATTGTTTCGCTAGGTGTGGCCGGCTGTGTTTCAGATTACACAGGTGGTGTTAAAGTGAAATGGCCCAACGACATATATGTGGGAGAAAAGAAGGTGGCCGGAATACTAATCGAGAATTCGATTATGGGTATGAACATTGGCTGGTCGGTAGCAGGCATCGGAATAAATGTTAACCAAAACGTTTTTCGGAGCAATGCCCCTAATCCGGTTAGCCTGGCTCAACTCACGGGAAGGAAGTTTCATTTGCCCGAGGTAGTGAATAAGCTTTGTGATCACATTGATAAGTGGTATAAATTTCTTAAAGAGGGCGATGATGAGGCTGTTAACAGTGCTTACATCAATAGCTTGTACCGGTTTGGCACGGAGGCAGCATTCAGCGATAACGAAGGCTCATACAGAGGCACAATAACCGGTGTGAATGAAATAGGACAATTACAAATAAGGAAAACTTCGGGGGCTTTGTCCACATATCATTTTAAAGAGGTTATTTTTTTGTGATTTTTCACGTCATGTGACAAATTGGCCGTTTTTATTGATACGGTAGCTTTGTTAAAACATCGGCAAGCTGATTCAATCCATCTTTCAGTTTTTTGTCTGCCACCATTTTCATCATCACATTTAAATTAGCATGAAGGGTAAGTCGTATTTTTGATTGATAAGCCGAAACAGGTAGTATCTGAATCCAGAAAAACAGCTCGAAAGGTATTTTTCCTTCACCGCTAATTTTTATGGTTTTTGTTGGTTCGCGTTCGGTAATTCTGAGGCCGGCTTCGCCATACGATGTAATGGTAAAGCTACAACTATCGCTGTCAGATTCGAAATTTTCTATTGATGCTTTGGGTATCTGTTGCGAAATCATATTCAGGGTGTTTTCATTGAAAAAAACAGCAATATTTCTGAAATCTGAAAGATAATTGTAAATCACCTGATGGTTGTGGTTTGCGGTTTTTACGTTGCTTATATATTTACTGATGCCCATTTTGAAATATTTAACGGTTTTAAGAATATAATGCAATAAGAAGCCGGCCTTTAAAATTATAAGCCGGCTTAGAAATATTAGTTGTAATATAGTTTATTCTTTGCCCCATTTCGAAGGGTTTTCTCTCCAGCTTTGTAAGCGTTTCAGCTCTTTTTCTTCAATTTCGCCGATTTCAATAGCATAATTGATTAATGTTTGATAGTTTCTGAGCGTGGTCAGCTCAATGCAGGCTTTTTCAAAGTTTTGTGTAGCAACCGGGAAGTTATAAGTGAATATGGCCACCATCCCCAAAACGTCGCCGCCAAAATTGGTAAGCGCTTCGGCTGCTTTTAAGCTACTGCCACCGGTCGAAACCAAATCTTCAATAACAACAATTCTTTGCTCTGGTTTCAGGTCGCCTTCAATAAGGTTCTCAAGGCCGTGGTCTTTCGGTTTCGACCTAACATAAACAAATGGCAATCCGAGTTTTTCAGCTACCAGCGCACCGTGGGCAATTGCCCCGGTTGCAACACCCGCTATTACTTCTACATCGGGATATTTATCCTTGATGACACGAATGAACTGGTCGCAAATAAACTTGCGGGTTTCGGGGTATGATAAAATTTTACGGTTGTCGCAATAAATTGGCGAAAGCCATCCCGAAGCCCATGTGAAAGGATTAGATGGTTGTACTTTTATTGTGTTGATTTGCAGAAGTCTTTTGGTTACTTCTAATTGAAAATCTTTCATTTTTTTTGATTTTTGAGTATATAACGTTCTCTTCTGTTTTATTGGTGTTTGTTAAGCTTCTGAGTTTCTCAGCCCAGATTTTCATTGCCTAAACAACAAAACGGTATTAACTATTATTATCTTGTGTTTCCAAACGGACAACTAGCCGTTTAAGTTTAATAATATAATATGGGGCAAATGTACAAAGTTTTTTTTAATGAACAGGTTGTTTTTATTGAGGCAAAAAAGAATGAATCATTATTTAATAATGATATTGGAAATACGACGACAAGCAATAATTACATTGCTAGGCCGTGCAATAAGTCGGTTGTATTGAACAATACATTTCATATTGAAACATTGGGCGATTTTTCAAGATTTTGGTCGCTTTTTGTTGCCGATAAAGGTTTTAGTGAGGCAATTATAACAGGCAAAACCGAAGCACATGTGTTTGCGGTTATGAAAGATTTTTTTCATGTTGTAGAAGCGGCCGGGGGGTTAGTGTTTGATGATTTAGGGCGGATTCTTTTTATTGAGCGCATGGGGCGGTGGGATTTACCCAAGGGAAAAATTGATAAAGGTGAAACGGCTGTTTTAGCTGCAATGCGTGAAGTAGAAGAGGAAACAGGTGTGGTTGTTAGCGAAAATTTGAAGGAAATTACCACAACTTTTCATGTTTATTCATCGCCGTATCATAACAGCGAATGGGTTCTGAAACCCACATATTGGTTCGAAATGCAGATGCTCGATTCTTCGAAAATAGCCCCTCAGATATCTGAAGATATTACTAAAGTGTGTTGGTTTTCTCCTGTTGAACTAAATGAAGTTTTAGCAAATACTTATAGTTCGTTGAAAGATATAATTTGCAGTTATGCAAAGTAGTAGTGTGCCCACAGACCTAACTTATTCCATTTTAGTTGCTTTAAGAATATTTTCGAATTGCATTTCGAAGTTTTCGTCGGGCCATGGAGCTTGCGATCCAGCCATACGTCCATTGGGGTCAACCAGGAAATAAGTAGGTAAAATACGAACATTAAACGATTCGTATATATTGCTCCTGGTTTGGCCTCTAAGTACTGTCCATTCGAAATCGTTGCTGGAAAGTATTTCTTTTTTTTCTTCCAGTTTATCGTCTTCAATTACCACTACTAAAGCCAAATCGTCACTGTGTTTTTTCTGAAATTCTTTCATCAGGTTTTTATGTGGCACGAATTTTTCGTTATCGGTTCTGGTGAAGCACAGGTAAACGTATTTCCCTTCGTAATCGTCCCAGGTTACAATTTCACCATTTATATCGACAAGATTGAGTTCTGGAGCAATTGTGCCATACATTGTTCGGGCTAACTGGTTGAAAATGCTGGTGGCAGTAGTTTTATGCTCTTCTATTTCGGAGGTGTCTGTAATTTTCTGAAGAATGCTAAACAAACCAACTGTATTAAATCTTTTAGAATAGAATATAGGTTTGATTCCTTTTAAAACAATGGCTTCGGCCAGGGGCTTGTCAAAACCCATGTCAATAGTCAGCCAGTCGATAAGCTGCTCGTATGCTCCTGAGTTCAGCATAACGCTAATTTTTTGACCGTTTACCTGCTGGGTAGCATACTGAAGATATTTGCCAAATAACTTTTCGAATAAATCGTAATACTCAGGGTGATCGTACAGAATGCTGTTATTGATAAAGTATTCTTCAATAACAGGTTCTGGCTCTTGTATTTGAGCTGTATATTTTAACGTAGCGTATTTGTATTTCTTAAAGTTTTCAAAATACTTGTTTTCTGTCTCCGGAAACATTTCCAAAAGTTCGGCAATAACACTTTCGGCTGTTTCGATTGACCGGCGGTGAAATATTTCCTGAAAATTTTTATTAAGCCTTACGGTAAATTGGCGTGTGAAGTTATCGATAAGAGTGTTGGTGTTGTCTGGATTTGGGTTTTTTATGCCAAAATGTACTTGTTTGAGTCTGAAGTATGGGTTCGATGATTTTTTTTCTGTTTTTGGTGGCAGAACAAGCTCTATGCTTTCATTGGGCTTCAGAATAAACCAACCCTTAAAAACATCAAACTCGGTAAATAAAGTTGTTTCTTCCGAAATATCAAGTTCGCATATGAACTCACCGTTTTCGTCAACAGTGCCGTTTCCGACAATAACTTGTTTTTCGGATAAGAAATTGGGAATAACATAAAAGCTAAAGTCATCACCAGCATAGGCTTCCGACTTAAATTTTATTTCAGCACCCCATGATGATAATACAGCAACTAAAAAAACGATGGCTAATCCAGTGTACTTAATCATTCTCATTCCCCAAGTATTTTTTTAAGTCGAGATTTTTCGGGATAAAGATACTAATATCTCCGTTGTGTTTTAAAATATCACGTACCAATGATGAATTTACCGGGGTGTGTTCGGGCAGGGTTAGTAAAAAAACGGTTTCAATATTGTTGTACATTTTTTTATTTACCTGTGCGATAGCTCTTTCGTATTCGAAATCGGCCGATGTTCTTAATCCCCTCAAAATGTGTGTTGCTTGTACTTTTTTGCAGAAATCAACAGTTAATCCATCGTGAATTTCAACGCTTACACCTGGCTCATCCTGAAACAATTCTTCAATCATCTGCTTTCGTACTTCAACAGGGAAGAGCGATTTTTTCGCATTATTTTCCCCGAGCATGACAATGATTTTGTCGAATAATGATAATGCTCGTTGAAGAACTGACTCGTGTCCAATTGTAAATGGATCAAATGATCCGGGAAATACAGCAATCTTTTCCATTCTCGTAATCTTCAATTTACAAAACTAAAATATTTATTCAAAACGTCTAATAATTGAGTCAAATTAAGCTTATTTTTTATTCTATCAGGGGCTTTTGTCAAATATTCTTATTTCTTCATTATTTTTGAAGAAAAATATTGTTATGCAGGTTAACCGTGATCATATTGGGATTTTTGGGAAAATGAATTCAGGTAAAAGCACTTTAATGAATATGCTTACCCAACAGGAAACTTCGATAACAGATTCAACGCCCGGAACTACGGCTGACACAAAGGTATCGTTTATTGAGTTACACGGCTTAGGGCCGGTGAAACTGTTTGATACTGCCGGACTCGATGAACTATCAGGGCTCGGAACGAAAAAAAAGCAAAAAGTGCTAAATGTATTGAAAGAGTGTGACCTTGTAATAATGGTGGTTGACCCCTCTACTAATAATTTCGAAACAGAATCTCTTGTTGTGACGCATGCGAGGGAACTCGACAAACAGATTTTAATCGTTTTTAACCTTTTTGAAAATTCAGCTCCTGATACTTCTGCAATTCAAGCTATAATTCCTGAGCTGCGGTTTTTTTTACCGTCAGTTACCTTACGTGCCATTGATCAGGGTGAGCGTGCTATGTTGATTGATTTTGTGCTGAAAAATTACGAACCATCTGACCGACAGGTTGAGTTGCTGCCATTTGTTGAACCCGGTGAGTTTTATATTCTGAATATACCAATGGATAAGGAAACTCCTGAAGGGCGTTTTTTGCGACCGCAATCAATGGCAGTTGAAGCGATAACACGCAAATGGGCTTACCCGGTATCGTATCGCATGAATCTAAAAATTGCTCGTAGTGAAAATACTGCACACGAAAAAAAACGATTTGACGATTTTTTGGCAAGCTTTACGAAAAAGCCAAAGGGTATAATTACCGATTCGCAGGCCATGGATATAATGTCTAACTGGGTGCCGGCTGATATTATGCTGACCACTTTTTCGATTATGATGATTAACTTTGGTAGTAATGGCCGTTTGGAAACTTTTTACGATGGGGCAACAGTTCTTGACAATTTACACGAAGGTGATAAAATACTGATTGCCGAGGCCTGTAATCATTCAAGAATACAGGAAGATATAGGTACTGTTCAAATTCCGGCAATTATTAAAAAGAGGTATCCTAAGGTTGAAGTGGAGTTTAACTTTGGTCGTGAATTTCAGCAAAACGAAAAACTTTCGGAATACCGCTTAATTATTCATTGTGGAGGTTGTATGATTAGCAACCAAAAACTAAAAGCTCGGTTGCGCGACCTGCACAATTTTGACGTACCCATTACCAATTATGGCGTTTTTCTTTCGTGGGCTCAAGGCCAAAATGCCTTGAACCGTGTAATGAAACCATGGTTGACGAAATTTTAGTGTATGAATTCGAGCAGCATTTCTTCGGCTGTTTTTTCTCCCTCGGTTAAAAGAATAGCAGTTTCGATTAAAGCCAAATGTGAATATGCCTGCGGAAAATTTCCAAGCAATCGTTTGCTTTCAAAATCAATATCTTCGCTAAGTAATTTTAAATGGTTGGAATAGGTCAGCAGTTCATCAAACTTTTTCTGAGCTTCTTCTTTTCTGCCAATTTTCACAAGAGCATTAATGAGCCAAAAATTACAAATGGTAAACGCTGAACGTGGTTTTCCAAAGTCGTCGTTGTTTTTATATCTGAACATCAATCCTTTGTACTCAAGTTCTTTTTGTACGGCTCTTACAGTACTTACGTATTTGGGATTCGACCCTGCAATAAAACCGTAGCTTTCCATGAGCAATACAGAGGAGTCAAGTTCTTCGTTTCCGTAAGCCTGGGTAAATGCTTTTTTCTTTTCCGACCATGCATTTTCAAAAATATCGTCCCTGATTTCTTTTCGCAGGCCAATCCAGCGTTTGATGTATTTTTTTTGATTGAGCAGTGCAGCAATGCGCAGTGCACGATCGATGGCAGTCCAGCACAGCACCTTGCTGAAAGTAAAATGCTTGTCTTCGCTGCGCATTTCCCAAATTCCCTTATCGGGCTGATGCCAGGTTCTTTCTACAATTTTCACCACGTTACGTACAATGGTCCACAGTTCTTCGCTGTGCATTAAGGAGGTTACGTGTATTTTATAATGCTGATAAATAACATCCAGCAAAATGCCGTAAATGTCGTTTTGTTTTTGCATGTAAGCCGCATTGCCAATTCTAACCGGTTTTGAACCTTCGTAACCGTCGAGGTGCGTAAGTTCAAATTCAGTTAAATCTTTTTCGCCATTTATGCCATACATTATCTGCATTTTCTCGTCCTTGTCGGGCATAATGTTGATGATAAAATCGAGGTAGCGGCGCGAAATGCTGTTGTGCCCCAGGTTTTTCATGATTTTTACGACCATCGATGCGTCCCTGATCCAGCAAAAACGGTAATCCCAGTTTCGAACTTCGCCAATGGTTTCGGGCAGCGAAGTGGTAAGGGCAGCCAATATGGCTCCGCTTTTCTGATAGCTGAGCAGTTTTAATGTAAGTGCACTGCGGTTTATTTCTTCCTGATAACGGGAATATGAGGTCGTTCTCTGTATCCAGTTTAACCAGTAAACTTTAGTGCGTTGAAGTTTCAGATAAGAACGTTCGGTTGTTTGCTGTAGTAGTTTCTGATGATAGCTAATCAGGCAAAAACTGTCTTCGGTCAAAATAATTGGATTGCCATTCATCAGGTCATTCTTATCGAAATCGCTATAAAGATAAAGTGAGTCGTAGCTCCCGTTTTTTGTGTACGATTTAATATAGTCGTCTTCAGCAATGCTTTCGGTTTCGTGCTTGGCGTATTCGAGTTTCGGGTTGTACTCAATCGAAAATTGGGGTTCACCCCAAATGTGTTTAAAAAAGCGAATTAAATCGGGGGGGTAATAAGTTTCTTTTACGCCCTCTGTTTTGTAACGGGGCATAAAGTCGTGAACTTCAAAAATGCCTTCTTTACAGGTATATCGTGTGCTTAAAATATTTGTGTTTTTGATGTATTTTTGCTCAATATTTTCAATATTAATTGGCTTTATCTTGAAATGTCCACCCTTTTTATCGTCGAGTATCTTTGCAAAAACCGATGGCGAATCGAACTGAGGTAAACATAACCAGTCAATCGACCCATCTTGCGACACTAATGCGCCCGTTCGGCAATTACCAATAATTCCGTAATTCAAGTTGTTCATCTTTTATTATTGCTTTTGAAAATGTAAACCTATAATTAGTAAGTTTTATAAAAAAGAAAAGCCGGTGTAAAATTAAAAGTAAAATGAAAATATAACAATTTACAGCAATACTCATTTTTAATGTGGTATTTTTTGTTTATACTAAACATATTTCTATTTTAATGGTTCATTCAATTACCAACGATAAAACTCTTTAAATTATGAATAAACTACACATTTTATCAAACCGTTTACCATTTAATGCCAATAAAAACGGCGATGATTTTGAGTTAACGCCAAGTGTTGGTGGTTTAGCCACCGGCATGAAGTCGATATATAAAAAATATGACGGAAACTGGATTGGCTGGCTCGGTATTGCTGATGAAGATTTAAAAGGCGACGACAGGCATAAAATAGACAAAGCTTTTGAACGTGAAAACTGTGTTACGGTTCACTTGAGTGAGCAGGATGTACATCTTTTTTACGAAGGATTCAGTAATAAAACTATTTGGCCTCTGTTTCATTATTTTAACGAATTTGTTGAATACGATCATGAAACATGGGAAGCTTATGTGTTGGTTAATCAAAAATTTGCCGATGCTGCGTTGAGTGTTTTGGACGAAGGTGATACCATTTGGGTTCACGATTACCAATTGCTACTAGTGCCTCAAATGATTAAAGAAAAGCGTCCGGATGTAACCATCGGTTTCTTTCTGCATATTCCATTCCCGTCGTACGAGGTTTTTCGCATTTTGCCATGGCGTAACGAGTTGGTAAAGGGCATGTTAGGTGCCGACCTGCTGGGTTTCCATACCTACGATTACGAACGTCACTTTTTTAGTACAGTGCGTCGTTTGCTTGGCCTTGAAATAAATTTCAACAAAATTCATTGCGAAGACCGGATTATTTTGGCCGATGCATTTCCGATGGGGATTGACTACGATAAATTTATGAATGCATCAGTGGAGGTGAAGCATAAATTGTTACAGGAAAAGTCGGAGCTACAACTCGAACTTGAAAAATATTTTCTGATATCGCCCGACCGGAAGCTGATTTTGTCGATAGACAGACTCGACTATACCAAGGGAATCCCCAACAGGTTGAAAGCATTTTCAATTTTTCTTGAAAAATATCCCGAGTACCAGGGGCGTGTTAGTTTGGTAATGCTGGCTGTTCCTTCGCGTGGCAATGTTGACCAATATCAAAAGCTGAAAGAGCAGGTTGACGGGTTGGTAGGATACATAAACGGTAAATTTGGAAAAGTTAACTACACCCCAATTTGGTATTTTTACCGATCGATGCCTTTCGAAAATCTTATAGAATTATATAACGCCAGCGATGTGGCTCTTATTACGCCTGTTCGCGACGGAATGAACCTTGTTGCGAAAGAGTACGTTGCTTCTCGGGTTAACAAAACTGGTGTGGTTATTTTAAGTGAAATGGCAGGTGCAAGCAAAGAAATGGGTGAAGCCATTATTATTAATCCCAATAATTTTAACGAAATAGCCGATAGTATTCACGAAGCCCTGGAGATGACTATTGACGAACAGCGTTTAAGAATGAGCTCGATGCAGGAACGTATCAAACGCTATGATGTGTTTAAGTGGGCGGCCGAATTTGTGAAGAGCCTGGAAAAGGTTGAAGGTATTCAACTGCAGTTTAACACGAAAAAGATAACATCTTCGATACAAAAGTTAATTGTAGATGATTATTCTGATGCTAAAAAGCGTGCAATATTTTTAGATTATGATGGCACTCTAAGTGGATTCAAGTCGAACCCGCAAGATGCTTTTCCCGATGATGAAGTATTGGGAATAGTGAAAAAACTTACTTCCGACGAAAAGAATGAAGTAACCATTATTAGTGGGCGCGATAGAGGTACGCTTGAAAAATGGTTCGAAGGGTATGATGTAAACCTGATTGTTGAGCATGGCGTATGGACTCGCGTACGAGGAGGCAAATGGGAAATGTTGCAACAAATTAATGCCGACTGGAAAGAGAACATCAGGCCGGCACTCGAAAGCTTTGTCGATCGTACACCTGGCTCATTTATCGAAGAGAAAAATTACTCCCTGGTATGGCATTATCGTAAAGCCGAACCTGAACAGGGAGTGTTGCGGGCTAACGAACTAAAAGACGAGCTTACAAATTTAATTGCCAATCATAACCTCGAAATTATGGAGGGGAATAAGGTTATCGAGGTTAAAAGTGGCGGAATAAACAAAGGTGCAGCAGCTATGCGATTTCTTGGTAACAAGCCTTTTGAATTTGTTTTGGCCATAGGCGACGACTGGACAGATGAGTATATGTTCAGAGAATTGCCCGAAATGGCTGTAACGGTAAAGGTGGGAATGGTAAATACCGCAGCTAAATTCAAAGTAGAGTCGGTTGCAGCTGTGCGTAAATTGTTAAAATCGCTGGCCGAAAAACGTTAGTTTACAACAAATTTATAAACCAGTCCAAGCCTAAAGGTTTGGTAGGGATAATCGTAATTTAAACCGGTTTGATATTCGGCTTTAATGTTGAATTTCGAACCGGTTTTTTCGATACGCCCCCTGAGAATAAGCGGGTCGTTGTAGTCTTCGATAACTTGCCCAACTACCGGCTCAAGGTGGTTGTAAGCGCCATAAGCCGAATAGCCGCCTATTTCGGCAAAAACAGAATACACGGCTTTTTGAAGCTGTAACCCCAGTTGGTAAACCGGTCCTTCGTCCTGTGCCATGTCGTTAATGTTTGTCTCCCATACATAAAAACCACCAAAACCGGCAACTCTTATTGCGTCGATTAATGCATTGTTAAACTTAAACGATTTGCCCATTGCCAGGCAGTAATAGTTCATGCTCGCGTTTGTGTATCTTGCATCTTTATTGTCGCCCGTTGATGATTTGATGGTGTAGCTAATCGAGATATCGGGAATGAACTTTCTATCGCGTACAATTTGAATGTAAGTACTTACCAGTAAGTCGCCCGGAATGGTTTTCCAACCGGGGTCGTTGTACCATATCTGCCTTTTGCTGCGCAGTTCGTTCGATGTCCGGAAGGTTTCGCTTGGCTGGCCGTAAATTTCAACGGCTACCTTGCCAGGCACAACCGACCAGTAAAACGAAACGAAGCTGTTTACCGAGGTGTCGCCGGGCATGTAATGGTAGTCGGCGCCAATTTCAATTTTATGCTTATTGCCAACCATTGCATAATCCATGCGGGGTACGGGTAGGGCGTTTGGCCCCATTTTGCCGGGAGTTATTTGCAGCCATTGCCCTGGGCCCCATCCCTCCTGCCCATAGTTTATCCAGGTGTTATCATGCTTGTTCTGTGCGAATATGATGGACGAGAAAAGGATTAATGATATGAATAGTAAATATTTGCTCATTGCTTACCAGTTTTGTGATAGAAATGTATGGTAAAGTTAATGCATTTTGTCTAATGGGGTAGGCATAACAGGGCACAATTGTCAGGTTAAATTATGCAGGAGAGAAAGGGCTGGTAAATATTGAGTTTGCTTAAAGCTGCAAAAGGATTAAAGTCGAAGATCAGTGTGGCTAAATCCTAACTCAGGAAGTGCCGATTGCCCTATCCGCCGGTTTTACCGGCGGATATTCAAATTAAGTCATTTTAGGACATAACAAATCATGCTTCTATTTCCATAACTACCTTTTCCAAAGTTTCGAAACTTTGGAAAAGGTTCACCACTTATGTGCTCATGTACTTATGCACTTAGGACTTTAACTTTGTGATGATAGATGGTTAGAATGTTGTGCTTATAGATATAAGCAAGGATGCTTTAAGACATGCCTTACAATAATTTTAAACTGATTATTGGTTGTTTCGTTTTTTTTTTTAATATTTGTGATGTTGAATTATAAAATAACGATGTAATGTTTTATCCCCTTAACACACCATCATTCATTACCAACATATCTTTTGCAGCATCTTGCAATTTATATCGTAGCACTCATTTTAATTTACTAAGATTTAAATATTTAAATAGAAAGCAGCAATGCCGTTTTGGTATTGCTGCTTTCAGATAATTAATGTTAAACCAAGCCCAGTGGGCTGCAACCCTTGGAGCTTTAAACTTTACAAAGTTATGAAAAAAGTAGTTTTAAATGTAATCAATGTATTTTTAGTTGTAGTGATCTCTTGTGTCCAGATTAAGGCTCAGGAAATAGATGTTAATGATATTAGGGTAAAGTTATCTAATGGTTCGGGGACTGCTTATCTTAATAGTGGCGGAGAATTAATGTATAAGCAGTATAGTGGTGATATGTGGTCTATAGGAATATCCTCTTATACTGAAAATTACAGGGGTGTAGCGTATCGAGCTGTGTTTAATGATAATGGTTCATGGAGCAGTTCATTTGTTGTATATGGTGATGGTTTAGTTCAAGTAAATGGAGTTACGATAAATTCCGATTCTACACTAAAAGAAGGTATCACTACTATGGATAATCAAATGGATAAGCTGAAAAAAATTAATGGGGTAACTTACCATTTGAAACGCGATAAAGCTAACGGTGGTAAAAAGAAAAAAACGCACTATGGCTTTTTGGCTCAGGATTTAGAGAAAATTTACCCAGACATGATTTTTACTGATGAAAAAGGAGTGAAATCAATTTTTTATACCGAGCTGATACCGGTATTGCTCGAAGCTGTAAAAGCACAGCAAGCCGAAATTGAAAGCCAGAATAAGCAGTTATTAGCGATTGAGAAACGTTTGGCTAAATTGGAATTGAAGAAAAGCAAGTAACATGAAATATATCATACTCACAATAACATTTTGCACCTTGTTTTTGGGTGCAAATGCACAGGAAACCATCGAACTGGATGGGATGAAAATTAAAAAAAGCATTTTGAAGCCCGGTAAGGAAATAAAGCTGAATGCGAAAGAATATAAAACCAATGGTAAGCATGGTGTCGATTCGATGCATAAAAACAAAAAGCCATGGTCGGTGAAAGTTGCTGTTTCAAAAAACAGGAAAGCCTATGTGCAATCAATTTTTTATGAAAGTGAAAATAATATGGAACTGGCCTCATCAAGCTTAAAATATTTCGATGAAAAAGGGAATAAAAAATGGGAAAAGAATCTGAAAGATAGAGCCTCAACATACAGTTACCTTTCGGATGACGGTAAGCACTGGATAATGCACATGGTGAATCTTAACCATGAAGTAGATTTGTCGACAAATTCACTTTTAGTATTTAACGACCAAGGGGAAATAGTCCTTGAAGTTGACTCACTGGCTGATATGCGGGTTGCGGCTTCAAAAGATTTAATATGCTATAAGCGAGAAACCGATTTAAATGAAAATTCAGATGATATCAACGAGTTTTATTGTTACGATATGAAGAACAATAAAATTTGGAGAAAAGCATTCAAAGAAAAAGTATATGTTGATCCTGCATCTCTAAATGGAGATTTTATTATAGCCTATTTAAATAACTCATACATTCTTTATAATAGGAATGGCAATGAAATAATGAAAACAACATCTGATGTTTTTGAGGGAGGTGTATCTGTTGTTTCAAATGATGGTAAATATGCAATTTGCAATAGATCAGCTGCTGTAGATACGTCCTATTTTTTAATATATAATTTAAAAAACTTTGAAAGTACAAAAACAAATTATTTTAAGATTCCTGAAATAAACAGTGTTGTTGGACGGGGGTATAATGGTGAAGCCTTTGTTAACCAAAGTAAATACATTGTGGCTTTAACAAGCATCATTGCTCCTTATACCGCAACGGTTGTTTTTCACGACATTGACGGAACCTATCTGGGGCATAAGGTATATAAAGATATTCAAAGTAGCTTTTCCGGGCCTGACATAACCTTACAAAACGATGGTTCGTTCGAAGTATATGTTGATGGGTACTACCTTGGTAATCTTGTGCTGCCCAACGTAAACACACTTAAATATCTAAAAAAGTAAAATCATGAAATATATATTTTTAAGCATCCTTATTTTTACAATAGGGTTGAATTTATATTCCCAAAATTTAAGAAATCCAGTGGACAACTCAGGCAATGGATTATCGAACATTAACTCTGATTGGGGACCACGAAATTTTACAGATGGAAGCCGTTTCCATGCAGGCCTGGACTATTCTCCATTACCAAATGGTGTAGCATATGCCTTAGAGGGAGGAACACCATTGCTTTTTTCTTCTCAGGGTTTTAATTCATATATCAGAGTTGGCAGATGGACTTATATGCATGTGTTGATTGATTCAACAGGTAATAACAATTGGACATTAAAGGATCCGGTTTGTAGTAAACATATCCTTTTAGAGACTATTGGAGCTAATGGACAAACTAAGATATTTGTTGATAGTGATGATAATCGTTATTTAGGAGTGACTCGTTGGACAAAATGGGGAACACCTGCAACAACTACTAGAACAGCAGCAGCTAACGATATTGTTTTCAGACCAAATAGTGGGAACCACCTTCACCTGCAAACCACCGAAATGGACAACTGGGTGAATCCTTTAACTTATATTGCCTATAATGGTTCAAACACCAATAACATGAACCTGGATTTAAGGATGAAGTACAACAATGGTGTTACTGCAACAGAATTTCCTTCCTATAATCAAATGTTTAATGTGGTTTATGGAGATGAGGTTATCGTCGAGTCTGACGTAAACTATGTTGGAGAATACGACCTGAATGTTACCAAGGTAGAAGCAAAGAAAATTGGAGGAAATTATGAGACCATTGCTGAATGGAAATATTCCGGGAGCAATCATCTAACATTTTCAAGTAGATACAACGGAATAGGTACGAGTACGTATTATAATTCTTACCCGCAAGGTTCCGACAGTCAGACAAGATCACTGAATACTATTTTGAGTGACCCGCGCGAAGGAATGCACCCGGTATTAACCGGAGGCAATAATCTGGGTCGCGAAATATTTAAACGGCATTGGAACACCCAACAAGGTTGGAATACCAACGCCCCTGCCTATCCCGATGGCGAATATGTACTTCGGCTTACAACCGAAGATGTCAGGGGGAATGGAAGTGATGATATTGTAGAAATCAAAATGATTGATAACTTAAAACCTTACATTAAAAAAGTTGAGGTAAGCCCTGAGTCTAATCCTTATAGCATCGTTTATGAAGCAGAATGGTCTTTTGACGCTGGTGGTGATTTTATTTTAAGCTCACCGCAAGGAAGTGGACTTACTACATACGAAGATGTAAAAGTTGATATTTATACCAGTGAACCAATGTCGAATTTGGATGTAGAAATAAATAATAATTATTCACAAGTGTATAGTGTTTCTGATGATCATTGGTATTGTTGGGTTTCTGCAAATGAATTAATGGAGAGCAATCAAATCACCATCTTAAATAGCAGCAAGGATTTGGCTGGTAATGAATTGTACGGTTTTTCGGAGCAAGAAAGAACAAGCAGAAGCTATCAATCTTCTAATTTCCCAAGGAGAACCAGCACAGGTGAATGGTCTAATTCATATTCTTTTGATGATGTTGTTCATGTATTTGGTGCAGAGTCAGGATCATCAATGGAATGTGTTGCACCGCCTGAATCTTTAATAATAAGTGAAGATGAATTTGGAGGAGTTAAGATTGAATGGTTTGGGCAAGACCCTGATTTTAAGTTCAAAGTTTATCGCTCATCGGATAACAATTTTGATCATGCAAAGTTAAATCCCTTAACTCCTAACTGGATAGAAGAATGGTATTATTATGACGATGATCCAATGAAAGGTGAAACAAACTACTATTTTGTAGTTTCTTCAAAGGAATCTATATTTAAGTCTGCTTCTGATGATTGTAGTCAATATACAATGGATGCGTTGTTTGTTCCGCAAGATGATGAAAACTTTATAGATGTAGTACCTTTTTGGGATCCGATGTTTGGAAATGAATATGTCTTCTATATAGACTTTTATTCGAATAATTCATCGTTGTCATTTGATGTACGAATGAACTTTGATGATGGTACTATACAAGAGATTTCAAACTATTATGGAGGCGACCCCATTTTTTATACTTATGACGATAATAATGGGTTTGAGGATATTCCCAGGTATCCTAAAGCAACAATTACCGTTATTGACGGATCAATTGATATTGATGAGTTTGAGGTTCCTTTTGAAGAAATAATTATACCTCATATTGAACATGAATTGGAGGTTTCAATTGATAATGATTTTGCTGTAGTAGCCCAAAGTGCTACATTTAATGCAGTTTGTAATTATGCACGACCTGATGTCTCAGGTGTTCACTGGGAATGGTGTATAAGTCAAACAGCTGGCAATACAGATCCATGCGAATTAAACAGTTCTATACATGTATCACAGGATACTGAGTCTAATGAAACTCAGGTTACTGCAACTTTTCCTTCTGAGGGGAATTATTGTATTAAGCTAAAAGTTAGTGACTTTTATCAAGAAAAGGAGTTTACGCATAATGTTTTTGTGTCTGAAAATTGTTTAAGTATATCCAGAAAACCTGATCCAGCTTTAGTTGATGGATTAGAAATTCCAGATGATTGTCCTGATGGGACAGGATTTACTTTGGATATCCCTTCGGACTTTAAAATAGGCAACTGTGACGGTTATGACTGTTATATTAAAAAAATATATTTACCAGAAAGACAAAATACTTATAAAGTTTATTACAATGTGGGGGGGCTAAACCCTGAGCCCACGTATCCAAGTAAATATTATTTGGAGAGTGATATTGAGGGTTGGATGCCCTTAGATTATATTGTTTACGCACAAAGATACAGTAAGACGAATAGGGCTTTTGTAGGTGATTATATTGAGTATGAAATGCCGGCACCCCCAAGTGCTTATGCCAATTGTGGAAAGACAGATTATTGCAATACTAGTATAATATTAGACAGGATCATCAACTTCACTCAAAATCAGGATTTAAGATTTCATTATGGTCATTATATTTTTGAAGGTGAAGGGGGTAAAATAGCAAACAGAGACTTAGATTTGGTAGCCAGAAAAAGCATAAAATTGAGATCTGGAACTCAAATAAAGAATTCAAATTTCAGGATATCAACTATTCCATGTGACTATTCTGTATGTAACTTGTTTAAATCGTTATTTGTCGAAGGCACAGACAATATGGATGGAGAAGGAGTATTAGTAGAAAATGGCTTAATTCTTTATCCAAATCCGGCTTGTGAGTACATTGTAATTCAACTTGAAGATAAAAAAAACCAATCTCCGGAATCTAGCATTAAAATATTTGATATTGCGGGGCGGAAGATATTTTCTTCAAGAAGTCATGGAACTCAATTCACTATCGATGTGTCAGGTTTCGAATTAGGGACATACGTTGTATATGTTAATCAAAATGGTGAAAATTATTATGGAAAATTTATAAAAGAATAGGTATTATTAAGGAATAGGAATCCTTTAGTAGAGTTTATTCTCTGTTAATCAATAAAAGTAAATATCTTAATCTTAAAAATTAAAACTATGTCTTTAAGAAAAATTATTGCGTTATCAAGTGCGTGTATGTTGTTTTGTCTCCTTGTGCAATGTGAGGTAGATCAGGGATTTGAGTTGGGGGATACTGTGTCGGATTTTGAACCAGATTCTTTATACCAGACTGATGCTGATGGCTTATTATTTATACAAATAAATGCAAATGTAACCGGCGGTGGAGCCAATGCATT
>JAQICD010000216.1 GCA_027858715.1 Prolixibacteraceae bacterium | reverse complement strand
CAGAAATGCGAAAAGGGAAGCCAGTTGCGTCCGCATGTGGTTTGGTTTGGCGAGCCGGTACCAGCTATCGAGGAAGCAATGCGCATTGCCGAAAAGGCAGATATTTTTGTGATTGTAGGCACATCGATGAACGTATATCCGGCAGCAGGATTGCTCAACTATGTAAAGCCGGGCGTACCTGTTTTTGTGATTGACCCTAACCCTGTGCATATTTATTCGAACGTTACTTTTATAAAGGAAAAGGCCATCACCGGGATGATGAGGCTTATTTCGCTACTGAAAGAGCGGGGGCTGATAGAGGAGTAGTCCGCAAATATTTAAGCAGAAACAATAGTTCTTTTAGTTTGACAACCATTTAATTACACTTCCTATATCTTAAGGATACTCCTAAGGCTTCATAACAACATAACTGAATGAGGACATCCTTAATTTCAAAATTATCGCCAACAATATGTTCATTATTTATCTCGCCATAGCAATAGACTTCATGTCTTTGGGCATTTTCTCGATGGCATAGCGTAGAGCTGTGCGGGGCATCGTGGCTTTGTTTGCCACTACGTAGTCAAAAACTGCCTGCTGGTGTTTCTGACTTGCTACTTTAAGCATCCATCCGTATCCTTTTTGTACTAAATCGTCATGGTCTAAAAGCAGTAGGTCGGCAATCTCGAAAATATCGGGAAGGAACATCCCTTGGCGGGCTGGAATAATAAGCGAAACAGCTGCCGCACGCCTTGCCCAACGATTATCCGATTTTGCCAGCCTCTTCAGTTCGTTTACATAATCGGGGTACATTTCAATGAATTCGCCAAGGGTATGGTTGCATAAAGTATCGCAGGTTGCCCAATTGTTCACATAATTCGTAATCCACTTTTCGAACAGCTCAAAATCGGACGGTTCGTATTGTTTATGCACAAAATATGACCACTGGCAAGCTACGATGGTTTCTTCCAGGATACCCGATTGGAACAAAGCCTCACAAACCTGAAAGACTTCGGTTTTCGATTGCAAACCGGATTCTTTATAAACCACTTTGCTGATTTTCCTCACAAGCGGTATTTTCACACCATAGGATGTAGTTTCTTCTTTAAAAAACTGCTGACCCTAAATGCGCGTTTTTTCATCGGCCGCATTTTTAAGATCAATTTTGAGTTGATTGACAATGCTTTGCATTTTTGATTACCTTAAATTTGAGTCACTTCTAGTTATATATAGTTAAACACCCCTTTTTGCTCAATTTTATCCTACCACCCCTTGCAAATCACTAAAAAATCTAAGCTTCATTTTTTTGCTGCTTTATCATTCGTAATATTGTTAAAACAATAAACAAAAGCAAAGTACTTAGCGTAAGCCCGGTGAAGAATCCTCTGAAAAAATCAATCAATACAAAATCAACCCGTGATTTCATCATGTCAAGAATAAAATATACGCTTGCTCCTACAATAGTTGTTGTTACGGCTATTTTTCTACTTTTTATTAATGCCTTCATCTTTTTATTTTTTTAGCTCTTCAATCATTTTTAATGCAGCATCGCGCAAGGGTTTTTGTCGTTTGCGCCATATTGCGATACCAATTAATAATCCTATTCCCACCGAAGGAATTATCAATGCCTGAGTAATTATTATGGTACGAAGCAAGGTTTCGGGGTTCTCGGGTTTATAGGTTAATAAAACCATACCGGCGTCGATTAACAAAATTGGTGTAATTGCTAAAACTAATTTGCGTTGAAAAAGCTTATAGCGTTTAGCTGCGTTCTCCAACATTTTTAATGTAGGCAAACCATAATCGACACGTTTATATTCTTTTTTCAGATAATTAAAAACAAAACCGAACGATACAAAAGTGGCTACATACAAGAACCATCCAATTTTTTCGTACACCGTATTGCTATCAAACGGGATGATGATGAAAAAAACAGCGTACAAAACAGCCAGTGCCCACATTACCCATTGAACATTTCGCGTAAGCAAGAGGTTGCGCTTGTCTTCTTTTTGAAGTTTCCCGATAAATTGATCCATATTATTAAATGAATCGTTTTGTTTTATATTGTTTTTCATAGCTGCTTTATTTTACGGGTGAATTGTTGGTGTTGCCTTCCAGAATTTGTTCTTTAAGTTTTTCTTTGATGCGGTGAATTTTTACCCTTACATTACTTTCCGTCAAGCCAATAACGTCGGATATTTCGCGCATCGAAAGTCCTTCGAGCATCAACGAAATCATTGCTTTTTCAATTACCGACAACAAGTTAAGATGGGTTTGCAAAGTTTCAAGATCGCTCTCGTATTGCTGTTTAAGTTGCACCTCGTCATCGACAAGCAGTCCCATATTTTGCACATCTTTGTCAACCACCAGTTTCATTTGCCTGAATGCTTTGCCGGTAAAATTGAGCGAAGTGTTGATAGCAATGCGGTAAACCCAGGTGCTGATTTTTGAATCGCCCCTGAATTTGTCGAGGCTTTTCCAAACATTCACCAAAATCTCCTGGTACATATCCTTCCTATCCTCGACGTTTGGATTGTAATATCGACAAATACGCATTATGCGCTCACTGTTTTCGTCAACAATTTGTTTAAACTGTTCCTTCTTTGTATGATTGTTCATCAATGTGGTTTTGATTGTTTAGTACACTTCAAACTGAAATGTTACATTTTTAGGAAATGTTTTTCCAATATTTAATCGAAACGCCGGTTAAATCGTCGATATAACAACAGAATAAAAACGAAATGCACTATTGCTGAACCAAACAAATATCCCCAACTATGTACTGGGTGAAACACCGCCCGTTGCAGCCACCAAATTGGCGATGCCGAAAAAACCCACAGCCAAGTACCTTGAAATACAAAATCGGGAATGAGCATAATGAGCAGTACACCAAAGCTTTTCGATATAGCAATCCCTTCAACCTTGTTGCTGGCAAAAGCACCCAGAAAAAGCAACATCATGGGGGCTTCTGTTGCCATAATCAGCGATAACAGTATCGCCTGAAAAGTATTAAGATATACATCGAGACCACTAATATAAATGAAGGAAATATTAAAGATGAGACTGTAAAGTACCGGCATAATCATACGCACAGCCAAATAACCACTTTTTCCCAAAGGCGTTATTGCCAAATAACTAATTACTCCACCGTCGCGCTCATCGAGCAAGATAAAACCATACACCATACCGAACAACATGGGAGCTACGGGCATTAAAAAAAACTTGAAAAAAGGAGCATATTTTTCAATGTTTGTATTGAACTCAACTGAAACAAATTCAACCATAAACGGAATTCCCCAAATAACCATTGCCGTATAAAGCAGCGGAGCCAACAGACTTAAAATCAACATGGGGTCGCGCCGTATTAGCTTCAAATCGCTTCTTATCAGTTGATGGTATCTTATCATTTTTCTTGATCTTTATTTGTTGATAACATGCTTGTTGAATTGCGCAAAGGCATACCAATAGGCAATAAAAATCCAGACAACAATTATGCTGCAATTTAATACAATCCTTATGATTGGCAGGGTTTCGGTGCTGTGCAAAAGCAAATCGGCCACGCTGTTTATGGGAAAAATCAACGAAAGTAGCGGAAAGTAGAAATACAAAACCAAGGGTAAGCACAAAACAAATCCACCCAGCATAATGCCCGCAAGGTAATCGTTCAGGCTTTGTGCCGATGCTGAAATGCCCAGACCTACAAAAGAGAAAAACAATGAGCTTAATGCAACCGCAACAAGTGTTGTCGGCCAATTTGGCAATAAACCGCCTGGTACATAGGCAATCAGTGCGCTTGCCAACAGCGCCAGCAAAGTAAGCGATACTGCTTTGGACCATAAATATTGACCAAGCCTTACAGGCGTAACAAACAAACTGTGCAGCATGTTTTGTTGTTTTTCGAGCAATACCAAAGCCCCCATAAAAGTAATGCCAATTATCGAAGTGTCGGACAAAACAAGGTAAGCAGTTACACTACTCCGGGCAGGAAACGGGATGTTGAACAAAATAACGATGTACAAAGCACTCACCAGCGCGTACACTAGGTAAAAGCCCTGTTTAACCTGAAAACGCACATCGAATTTCATTAATGTAACCAAAATTGATGTTGATTGGTGTGTGTTTGATTTTGTGGTCATACTTGCCAGTTTATTGCAAATGTTTACCCGTAACTTTTATAAAAATATCTTCGATGGTGGCTTCCTGGGTGTGTATAGTTTCCACTTCATTGTTGTTGATTAAGCTCAGAAACTGTTTGTTTTTACCCAAACCTGCTAGTTCAAATTCATTGGTCGATATATTATTGTTCTTGCGATACCGGACTTTTACACTTTTCTTTCCATACTGTAGTTTCAGGTTTTCAGGCGAGTCGATTACCGGCAGTTCACCATCGATCATAAACGCAATGCGGTCGCAAAGCTCGTCGGCATCAGTCATGTTGTGGGTAGTAAGGAAAATGGTGGTTCCCGAGTCGCGCAGCTCTTTGATCATATCTTTCAACAACCGGCTGTTGGTAGGGTCGAGCCCCGAGGTTGGTTCGTCGAGAAAAAGCAAGGTAGGTTTGTGCATAATTGCTCTGATGAAGTTCAGCCGCATACGCATGCCTTTCGAAAAGACTTCCACTTTTGCATCGCGATCGTCCCATAAACCAACACGCTTCAGCAACTCGTTCATTTCGAATTGTTCGCAGGTATAAAACGATGAAAAAAGTTGCAGGTTTTCAAGCGCAGTAAATTTCAGGTACAGGTTCGGAAATTCGAAAGCAACACCAATGTTTTCGTAAAAGTTTTTATCGATGTTTTTGATTTCGTTTCCGTTAAGCCTCACGCTTCCAGCATACTTTTTCAATACGCCTGTAAGTACTTTTTGCGTGGTACTTTTCCCGGCACCACTTGGCCCCAAAAATCCGAATATTTCGGCATTGGCAACTTCAAACGAAATGTTTTTAAGGGTAGGCTTATCCTTTTGGTTGTATGTAAACAGCAAATTATTAACTGTAATCATGGTATTTTATTAAAAATGAAGGACATTAAATATATAATTTTAGTTGTATTCAAACCAGTCAGACTACTTAATTTTTAAGTAAGCATCTATTGTCATTAGTAAATCTTGTTTGATAATTTTATTCAGAAGGCCACGGTCAATTTTCTCATTACCATGGTCAGGAATTACGGTTGTCCTTCCATCGGGGTGCTGAAGAAATTTGTGGCTTCCTTTTGACGTTTTTGTTGAAAACCTAATTTTAAAAGTATTTTAATTCTTTGGCTGTTATGAGGGGCAACTTTGACATCTATACCGTTATTTGTTGTAATCCTACAAATTTATTAACAGGCTTAAATCGTTTCTTTTCATCAATATAGACCTCTATTGCTTCTCTGGTTCGCTCATATAGTTTATCAAGGCTTTCGGCCTGGGTATGACATCCTGACAGCTCAATTACAGACGAAATCAGCTATCCGTCAACACCTTGTTCTATAATAATATTGTAAGTTTCTAGTGCCATAAAATTATATTAATATTTAAAACAAATTTACGAAATATATCAAAACTGAAACAATTACCACAGGGTTCTATCTCCCCTCATAATCAAACCAGTCGTATACAGCCTGTGCTTCGACGGGTTTGCCGTTTCCGGTGGCATAAAGCCCCACATACAGCCCGGTAAACCAACCAACAGTTTGTGTGCTCAGGAAACGGGCATCGGCAGTTTCTACTGTTTTGAAATCGTTGTTGTTT
>JAQICD010000211.1 GCA_027858715.1 Prolixibacteraceae bacterium | reverse complement strand
GCTGAAAAACTAGAAAAAAAGAGAACATATATTTCTCGTGTTGAAAATAATGGAAGTAATCTCACATTAAAAACACTATTTGACATCGTAGAAAAGGGGCTCGGAGGAAAAGTAAACATCTCAATTGAATTATAAAAAATGAATTACAGGCTGTAACAATGAGCTCCCAATGTTGAGTTGCTTACTTCGACTATCGCTCAGCACAAGTGCATACTCGACACATTTGAGCTTGTGTTGAACAAACTCCCGCTTACCAGCTAATCGTCTAAACTTCAATTATTTTGACTATAGTGTTTTCAATCGCCTTTCGTGAGCTTTTGTGGCGTATTTTCGCTCATTTAAGCCTCGGTTTTAGCATCATTTTGAGGACTATTTAATCTTAAGGTTAAACACTTCTATTTTTAAAGTCACTAACTTGGCGTAAAGCTGCAGTCTGAAAGATAAGGACATAGCTCTCCCATCTAAAAATCGCACACGACTATAAAACAGCACATTAAAACAATCTAAGCCACTACCAATGGAGGTGCTCTAATCTTAGAATAGGATTTTATAAGGACCATTTCGCCCCCACAGCATTTGCAATGAAGAAGTGATTTTTCGCCCCAAGCCTCTTTTAATATTTCAGCTCTTGTGCGCTTTGCTATCTCTTCTATTTTGACATTAAATTGCGCTCGTATTGTAGCGATATTTGCCTTCTTTTTCCGATTAGCCAGAAAGCCTAAGTGACGTATTCGTCTATAATACGGCGGCATAATATGCTCTAAAAAGCGTTCAAGAAAAGCCACTCCAGATATTGTTTCTTCCTTCTTGACATAGCCATTTTCACGATCCAACCATCGGAAAGTAACCCTACCATTTTCGACTTTCAGGATACGACTATTGGAGATGGCTACACGATGGGTATAACGTCCGAGATACTCCAACACACTCTCTGGCGAACCGAAGGCTTTCTTGGAATACACTACCCAAGGTTTGGGAATGAGATCTTTGGGCACAAACTTGGTAATTTTCCCTTGCATTTTGAGTTGTCGTAGTTTCGTGACAAACTTACCACTAAAGCTACTAGACATTGCTTTTACATTAAAGAGAAACTCCCCATTTTTCTTGCTGTTTTTCCATTGATTCTTAGCATCAAGACCGCCTGCTGGCACAATCATATGAATGTGCGGATGAAACTGCATGCGCTGATCCCAGGTGTGAAGAATAGCAATAGCCCCTGGCTGTGCTCCTAGAAATTTAGGATTTAAACCAAAGCTCAGAAGTGTCTCCCACGATTTCTCAAACAAGAGATCATACATCACCTTTCTGTTAAAGCGAAAGAGCTCGAGCAGCTCATGTGGCACCGTGAACACCACGTGATAATACTTGACAGGTAATAACTCCCGTTTTCGATCTTGGATCCACAACTCTTTATCGATGCCCTGACAACTGGGACAGTGCCTATTTCTGCAGCTATGGAAGACATATTGCAACGTACCACAGTCAGTGCAGGCAGTTATAGAGCCACCTAGCTCCGAGGTTTTACAGTTGGCTAAAGCTCTAAAGGCTTTGAACTGAAAATCTGTCAGCCCTCTTTTTTGCTGTAACTGGGGTAAAAACTGCCGAACGATAGTGCCGATGGTAGGATTATTTTCGGTCATTATAAAGCTCTTGCATAGGACTAAAACCCGCTTTAGGGTTGGATTGTGCAATATGAAGATACATCATCGTAGTGGCAACGGTCGCATGTCCCAGTTGATGTTGAACGGATATAATATCGAGTCCCATCTCAAGGAGATGAGTCGCATAACTATGGCGCAAGGTATGCACACAGACATTTTTGGTGATGTTTGCTTTTTTCAAGCTAGCACGGAAAGCATGACGAACGCCTGCCCTACTGATCTGCTCACCTCTAACGCGACCATTAAACAGCCACACTTTCGGGTTCGAAGCATCAAGATAAGTACGCAATCCACGCACGAGATGTTCTGAGATAGGCACATAACGGTCTTTCATCTGCTTGGTCTGCCTAATGTGCAGCATCCTGCGGTCAAAATCCACGTCATTAATAGTTAGATTAATGAGTTCTGAAATGCGTAATCCTCCGTCATAGATGGTGGCAAAAAGAAGGCGGTGTTTTAGTAGTTTAGGGCTACGAAGAAGCTCTACTACCTCGCGCTG
>JAQICD010000109.1 GCA_027858715.1 Prolixibacteraceae bacterium | reverse complement strand
TCATCCGATGATTGTATGTCGATAATGAAAGGCTCCATGTGTCGTCCGCTTTTGCCGCTTGCAAGGGCAAAAAAATCGAGGTGTGCACGATGGTCAATGTTTTTGTTTGAGAAACTGGCGCTTTCGGTTTTTTCGTTGTTTCGTGATATTACGGGTCCCAGTTGATCGTGGTCGTCGAGGAAGGTGCCCAAACGTACGCTCAGTGCGCGTGCAATTTTGATGAGTGGTGACAGTGAAGGAAGAATCTGGTTTTATTCAATCATTTGTACTTGCTGGCTGTCGAGGTTGCTGCGTTCGGCCAGTTCCCCGATGGTGATGTTTTTCATTTCGCGGATTTGCTTAATCTTACCGCCTACATTTTTACCTGATGTCATGGTTCATTATTTTTGGTTAGGGGCAAATATAATATTTTGAAAGAAAAGTTAAAGAATTGAGTTTGATTTGCAGCAATTCAGTGGTATCCTTTGTTTTTTTATAACTTTATCCTGCAAAAAAGTACTTAATGGTTAAAATACAGCATGGAGCAAATTGTTTTGATAGCATCTTTTTTAGTTCCATTTGTTCTATCGGCAGTTATAATATATAACGCACGTGGCAACAGACCTAAAATGATTTTAGGCTTTAGCATGCTCAATGCAGCAGCCGTTTTTGTTGCAAATTATTTTTATTTCATACGCGACTTTCAGGTTTATACATACATGCACAGTGTTCACGTTGCACTTGTATTATTTATATACCCTTCAATTTATTTATACCTGGCCAACTTAACCGGAAAGTTAAAGGTGACAGGGAAAATACTACTTCACTTGACACCCGGGATGTTGTTTTTTCTATTATATATGTTCTTATTCGACCTTAGATTTACCTATGCCGAACGAGCTGACTTTTTAAATACATACCGCGAAGAATTATTCGCAAAAGAAAGTTTTAGGCTTGTTGAATGGATCAGACTAATTAATGTTGCCGCAATTGCACTACAAGTTGTATTGTACAGCACTGCTATTTTCGTCGAAAGCCGGCGATATAATTTGCGTATAAAAAATGAATTTTCGAATGCCGAGCATTTACAAATAAAATGGCTTTCGTGGTTTAATATGTCATTAATTATTGTTGCAGTTGTATCAGTTCTTTTTTACGTAGTCAATCCTTTCTCCGAAGAAAACAATATCTTACTTATTATTTCGATGTTTGTTATGTCGGTTTTTATCTGGTTAATTGGAATTTGGGGTAATGCACAAAGGGCTATAGAGTTTTCTCCAGATGAAACACCACCTTCTGATACTGGAAAAAATGAAGATGCATTATACAACAAACTGCTTTCGGTATTACTTAACGAAAAACTATATTTAAAACCCGACCTAACGCTTACCGAGCTTGCACGAGCCTCCGGGACAAACCGTACATACGCCTCACAAGCTATAAATAAAGCCTACCACAGCAACTTCAGCACATTTGTAAACAATTACCGTGTAAAAGCAGCCGGAAAAATTTTAAAAGAAAACCCCGAATTAAAACTTGAAGCAGTTGCAGGGCAATCGGGATTTGGATCTTTACTCTCATTACAACGAAACTTTTCAAGACACACAGGCACCTCTCCCGGAAAGATAAAATCGATGTACAGCAATCAAAAAAAACGGCAACAAAAATAAACTTTGTCACCGTTTTTGCCTAATCTCCAATCAAACACTGTCTTACTCAACTAATAAAACATGCCTAACATTTGAAGGCATAGATGCTATTGTATCGTAACCTGTATCTGCCGTATAATCAACTTTTTTGCAAATATAATTTACTCCCTCTCCTTCTTTCAGGAAATAGATGTTCCCATTTTTATCAAACTGAGCAGAATATGCTCCCCTATCGGTTATTCGCTCTTCAGTGCTTTTTGTAAAATCAACATAGTATAATCCGGTCGTTTTAGCATCGACAGCTGCTGTTGTCGAGAAACTGCAATGAGGATAGGATGAAAAGTAGATTTCTTCAATATCATTTATCTGCCGTGTCGCAAGGTCAATATATTTCTTGCCGCTCATACTATACACCAACTTTGAATAATCGCTGTTGATACCGTAAATACTTCCTCCGCGAACACCCCCATCGAGACGTGTTATTTCATGGGTTTCAAAATCATATTCTACTAAAAAACTATAGTCGGTGTGATACGAGCCGAAATCGGTTCCGTAACCGTAAATAATACAATAAGCATAGCGTCCATCTGATGAAATTGCAAAACCTTCGCTAAAGGCACCATTTTCGGTATCGTTTCCCTTTTCGGGTTGAGAAGCCACAAATACATCGGCACCCCGGGTATAAGTGTATTCCTCTGTTTCAGGGTCGTATCTGAAAATAGTAGGACGGTGCAAGTCTCCATATTCGAGACCATACCATACCGTATAAAAAATTCGCCCCTTATTATCGATATATATAGGTTTAAGTGAGCGAACCCATGGAATTAAGTTTGTCTCGAATGGACTTGTTGGCACAGGACATCGGGTAACCTCACCTGAACTCACATCCAAAAACACTGGTTCAATAAAGCTATCCCAACGCTGGCTGCTTTCTTCATCTTCAAAATTCGACTCGTGTGCATAATATGCTACGCGCCCATTACGTGCAAATCCGTTATGCCAGAATGAATAATAATTATACCGCTGGGTAATCATGTCAGTAAGTTTTGACACATCAACACTTCCATCTTTAACATCAACGGTAACCTTTGCTGTATAATCAGGTAAAGAACCGTCGGTAAAGTAAGAGCCAACAAACACCAACTTGTCTGAAGAATCGTCTCCCCCAAAAGATATACAAGAAGACATTGACATTAGAATAAAGTAATAGATTACAGATTTTTTCATTTCTCTTAGATTTATAAATACTTATTTCAAAGTTAATTTAAACAAAAAATAAGTGACTTTCAAAACATACAAAACAATATTCATTTCGTAAAAAATGTAAAAAAAATGAACGTTTTTTTTAGATTTGTGTCGCTTGAAAAATTATTGAGAAAATATACTGATGAATTATACATTATTTGATTTACTAAGACTCATCGGCTCACTAGCCTTCTTTTTGTTCGGCATGAAGCTTATGAGTGAATCGCTACAAAAAGTAGCCGGCGATAAAATGAGGAATATTTTAGGTGCCATGACTTCTAATCGGTTTAAAGGCATATTAACCGGTATTTTAATTACAGCAATAATTCAAAGTTCCTCGGCTACAACAGTTATGGTCGTTAGTTTTGTAAATGCAGGTTTGCTCACGCTGGTTCAATCAATTGGAGTAATAATGGGAGCAAATATCGGTACAACAGTAACAGCCTGGCTTATTTCACTTCTTGGTTTTAAAATCGACATTAGTGCATTTGCCCTCCCTCTAATTGGTTTAAGCCTTCCATTAATATTTTCGAAACATGCAAAACGACGTTCACTTGGTGAACTGGTGGTAGGATTTGCTATGATATTCATGGGACTTTCGTACCTTAACAGCTCGGTTCCAGACATTAACAGCAACCCCGACATCCTATCATTTATTTCAAACTACTCATCTTCTGGCTATTGGTCAATACTATTCTTTTTAGCTGTAGGTACTGTAATAACGCTTGTATTGCAATCGTCGAGTGCGGCGATGGCCTTAACACTGGTGATGTGCTACAACGGATGGATTGGTTTTGACATGGCTGTGGCCATGGTACTTGGTCAAAATATTGGCACCACAATTACGGCTAATCTTGCTGCGCTGGTTGCAAATTCAACAGCCAAACAGGCTGCAATGGCTCACTTACTTTTTAATGTCTTTGGGGTAATCATTGCAATGATTCTTTTTAAACCGTTCGAAAACCTTGTTTTTGGTACAATGAGAGCATTCGACCTGACCTTACCCAACACCTTAAACGGACAAACCACACAACAGGCCAATGCTGCCATGCCTGTAGCATTGTCGATATACCATACTGTGTTTAATATTGTTAACACCCTTCTTTTGATATGGTTTGTGACGCCAATAGCCAAACTGGTAAAACTAATTATTCGATCGAACGAAGAAGATGATGTCATTTTCAAGCTACATTACATAAACACCGGGCTACTTAACTTCGATGAACTTTCGGCTTTACAGGCTCGCAAAGAAATTGATGTTTTCATGCAGCGCACCAAACGTATGTATAAAATAGTTAAAGACATGCTGGATGAAAACAAACCAAAAAATCTTGATAAAATTTATGCTCGGGTTCATAAATACGAAGAAATTGCCGATCGAATGGATGAAGAAATTGCAACCTTCCTCACACAAATAACCCGAAGTGACGTAAGTAACAAAACGGCCGAACAAGCCAGTGCGATGATAAAACTGGTAAGTCGTGTCGAAAGCATAAGTGATTCATGCTATCTAATAGCACAGCTAATCTCAACATCTAAAAGTAAAAAATCAGCTTTCAGCAAAGACATGATAAAAAACATAAAACGAATGTTTGAATCCCTTAATATTGTTTTTGATAAACTCGAATATGTACTGGAAGATAAATCTGCACCTATATATATAGAAAGTGAACGCAAATATCGCGACAAGATAAAAGATGATGTAGAGCAACTTAATATCGAACATCTGAAAGCAATAAAAAAAGGATCTTACAAATACAAAATTGGCATCATATATTGTGATTTATTTACTGAACAAAGCGTTTTGGCCGACCATTGTTATCATGCCTTAAAATATATTGACGAATTAAATGGTGCAAGATAACATTTGCATTAGACATCCAATGCTCTACTAAGTAGCTATTTTACTGCTACTTATAATTAGAAGGGACAATAACTGTATCAATATCGACACTATAAGCTGATAAATGCCCCATAATACCAGCCGGCATATTGGACACTGGATTGCCGGGAGCAATAGAATTAAAAGAGCTGTTAATGTTTTCGTTAAGCGTTGAATAAAAATCGAAAGTATCTTTGCTTAAATGACGAAGCTCAACTACAACAGTATCTCCGGGTGAAAAATTACGGTAATAAACCGGCATCGACAACACATTGTTTTTACCAAACGAATCGTCAACCAAATAATACTCAACAAGTCGTGGTTTCCCAGCCTTACGCACAAATAACCTGAAGTAATTATCTACATCTACGGGGTCATCGACCATTACAAAGGCATTGAGACTATCAACACCCCAAAACGGACTTGGAACAAATACCACTTCTTTAACTTCAACCTTTTCAGGCATTTTATTCGTTACCGAAAACTGGTATTCATCAACTTCTACATCAAGTGTGTACGATTCATTTTCGCGGGGTATTAATCCCTTGGTCAGATAAACACCATTTTCGTTTACGTCTAATTTTTCATAATATCCGTCTGATCCGGTTATTTCTACAATGGCATTGTAGTTTCGTTTTAATTCAGGAATGCTGTAAAAGCTCTGAGAATATGACAAAGATACTTTTAGAGCATGCATTTCATTATTAAGGATTGCCTCAACAACCAACTGTTTTTCTGCATCTTTAAGATCAAGCTGAACTTCTTCCTCGCATGCAACCACAAGAAAACATAACAGCAAAAAAATTATTATCTTATAGCTCATATCTTTAAAATTTAAAATTCCAGCTAACCGATGGAATCGCTGAAAACAAATATATCATTGTTGTCTTCGTTTCATCTGGATTATCCTCATCCTGCCCAAACACATAGCTATATGGATTTTTCCGTGCATAAGCATTATATATCGAAAAATTCAACTCCGATCGAGATGTTTTACTTTCCGAAAGCAGCCATGTAGCTCCCAAATCCATGCGATGGTAATCGGGCAGACGATAACCATTACGTTCGGTATAAAGATTAGCAATAGTACCATCAATGTAATACTTACCGGCAGGCAATGTAACAGCTGTGCCTGTATTGTACACCCAGTTTGCTGAGAAAGTCCACCGCGGCGACCATTTATAAACTGCCACAACCGACAAGTCGTGCAGACGATCCTGCCTCGACGGATACCAAACACCCCGGTTTATACCTTCTATCTGTCTCTCCGATCGTGATAAAGTATAAGACATCCACCCGGTAAACCTTCCTTGCTGTTTTTCAAGCAATAGTTCGACACCATAAGCACGACCTTTTCCGTATAAAAGCTCTGCTTCAACCATATCGTTAAGCAATAAACTAGCTCCAGTTTTGTAGTCAATCTGATTCTTCATTGATTTATAATAGGTTTCGATGGAAAATTTATACTCATGATTCTGAAAATTTCTAAAAAACCCAAAACTAACCTGATCGGCTATCTGAGGTTTAATATTTACGCTACTGGGTGTCCAGAAATCGACAGGCGTGCCTGCTGAGGAATTTTGCAAAAGATGAATGTATTGTGCCATCCGGTTGAAACCCGCCTTTATACTTGAATTATCGTTAAAAACATAAGTAGCACTAAACCGTGGTTCCCAGTTCAGATACATATCATACCGGTCGCCTTTTTGATAGCTTAACGAATCAACTACATTACCCTGAGAATCAAATTTAAAATCGTTGCCTTCGCCATAACGATAAAACGAAGAAACACGTAACCCGTAGTTTAACGACACATTATCGCCTATGAGTTGTTTGTTTGAAATATAAACTGCTAATTCTGTTCCCTGTTTTTCAGGTACATTTATAACCGTAGGCTCATTTTGTAACGAAACGGTTTCAAGGTTTCCCGGCTTAAAATTGAAATCGTTTGCTTCGACCCCAAAGTCCAACGTATTGTTTGAACTGGCATAAAAAGTGAATTTCTGCTTGAATGTATTTCCGATAATACCAGCACTTAAATCGAAAGAGAAATCGAAATCGGCATTTGTTTTATAATCATAATCGTTAAATATCAACGATGTATTACTAAATAATCTAGAAGAAAAAACATGAGTGTAGCGCACTGTCGCCACTTTATTTCCCCAGTCGAAACCAAACATTGATGTTTTCAGAGCATCGCGCCCCAGGTAACCAGACATATAAATACGGTCGTGTGGTCCAAGCTCGATATGTGCTTTCAGATTAAGATCGTAAAAATACAGTTTGCTTTCGCGTAAGGACTCATTTTTTGAAAAAAGCAAAAATAAATCGGCATAAGTTCGACGCCCCGATATCAAAAACGAACTACCATTTTTCAGCAAAGGGCCTTCGAGTGTAAGCCGGCTAGAAATAAGACCAATACCTCCACTTGCCGCAAACCGTTCGGAGTTACCCTCTCGCATGCTCACATCTAGCACCGATGAAGCCCGTCCGCCATATTGAGCAGGAACTCCACCTTTATAAAGCTTCGCACTATTTATTGCATCGGAATTAAAAACCGAAAAGAATCCCAGCAGGTGAGACGGATTAAAAACCGGGGCATTATCGATCAAAACCAGGTTTTGATCGGCCTGACCCCCACGCACAAAAAACCCGGAACTCCCCTCTCCTGCAGAATTTACACCCGGCATAAGCTGTATGGTTTTTAAAATATCCTGCTCGCCAAAAATAACCGGTATTGATTTAATAATGGACGGATCAAGTTTAACAGTACCCATTTCGGCACTGGTTATGTTCTGATTTATCGCTTCGGTACGCACCACTATTTCGTCAATTTGCTCATCAGCCGGACGAAGTGCTACGTTGTAAGTTTGGTTTTCGCGAATATCAAAAGCAAATTGCTGACTTTCAAATCCAAGATACGAAAACACAAAAGTGTATTTACCCGTGTCGAGACTAAGCGAATAAAACCCATATGTATTTGTTGCCGCACCTCTTTTAATCTCTTCAACATAAACAGTAGCTCCAATTAAGTCTTCACCAGTTTCGGCATTGGTAACACGTCCCGACAAGGTCATTCTTGCCTGCGAAAATGCCACAATCCCAAAAATTGTAAATATTATTGTTATAAAAAGTTTATGCATGTGTTCGTTTAAAATATAAAGATAGAATATAAACACAAACGAGGCTGTCAATTGACAGCCTCGTTCTATTTTATAAATATTTTCACAGCAACTCTCGTTAGAAAGTCCATTCTATACCAATATTTAAGTTTGCACGCTGCATTGCCCAGTCATTCTCCTCGTAAAAGCGGGTAAGGAAGCTGGTATATTCAGGAGAAACAGTTATACCAAGGTTTGAATTAACATTGTATTTAAAAATAAAACCTCCAATTACACCTGCCATAGCCGACTTATGTACGTAACGACCGCCACCTCCAAAGTATTTCAAATCATCTACTTTATCTCCGGCATTGTTATACGTCCGGATATAGTCGCCGGCTGTGAATTCAAGGCGCATACCCGTTGTAAAGTAGGTGTCAAAATTTTTAATGCTGAATAAGCGATAATCAAAACGGGGGTTGAAATTGATGTTGTTTGCCACAAATTTGGTATTACTAACATCCAAATCGTTGATTGAGTAATCAAAATCGCGTTCAAAACTAATATTCACATACTTTAATTCAACACGGGCACGAATACGCTCACCAAACTCCAGACCTACATCAACGCCCACATTAAAATCGGGAATTTGATTCAGGTTTGTAGCGCCATCAATATCAACCAGGTAAGCAGCGTTGTAATCGTAACCGGCATTAACACCCAAAGTCATTTTATTTTGCGAATTAGCTCCCAGGGTAAAAGCCGTCAAAATCATCAGTACTAATGCTATTCTTTTATTCATATTAAAAGTTTTTGTTTATTTTTTCAATAATTCGACTCATAACTGTAAAGCGCATACAATATTTAATTACGACACTGGCAAAAATAGGTAATAATAAAGTTAACGCTCATTAAAGGGCTACAAATTTAGTTAAATAATGCGCCTAATCAATTTTACGCTTAAGGAACCAATAATCGTGGAACGACAAAGCAATCGAAAGCTTCGCATAACGTTCGCGAACCAATCCGGCGCCCACACGTCCTTGTTGCCCTGCTTCAACACTTACATTAATGGTTGAACGCGAACGCTGAATCGGGAAACCCGCGCCAAGCGTTACGCGCATATCAGTAATCGGGTAATCCCGAACGGTAAAATATCCATTATCGTAACGGAATCCGACCCGGAAAGAACACCGATCGAAATAGTCGAGAGAATTTTGCGGCAAACGCTCTACACCAAACGAATATATTTTTCGATCGACGTAAGAACCTCCATTACTACCCCACATTTCTGCATTATAGTCGCCAGTTGCCAATAGTTTTCCCTGCCAGGTATAACTAACACCAACACCGTATGATTCAGGAATTTTAATTGGATCGACACGTGGTTCACTATAATAAATCGGAACCCTGGTAGTGCTTCCATAATACTGGTTTACGGAATATTCAGATTCGCCGAAGAATACTTGTGCCGGGCTGTAAACTGCACCAATCACCAATTGTGATCCTTTGTCACCAATATTTCCAAGGTATTGAATTCCGGGCATTACCGAAACACCTGAGTATCTTGAATTGGTAACAAATTGAGTATAATTACTGCCGCTAACTGCCGAGTATGTTTCACGAACCTGATTAACAGAGCCGTAATATAAAGCAAACTCATTTCCTATCGAAAAGTTCTTATTGATCTTAAAGGCCAGGCCATAAAACATTTTATTAATAGCTCCCGAACCATTCCAGTTTGTAACCATTAACTTATCGTCGCCCTGAATCGATTTAAATGTCTGAAAATAATAACCAATATCGGAATATGGCATAATTCCATAACTTCCCATAAACCTCGAAGTGTAACGATGCCCCAAAACGACATGCGATAAATTACCATCAATGTATCTGTTTTCCTGAACAGATGATTTGTTCAATGTATGCTTAGCAAAAACTCCGGTTTCGAACAATACCGTAAGGCTATCGATGGCAGAGAGCGAAGCAGGGTTCTTCAAATTCAGGAAATTCTGGCTACGTAAAGCGAGGCCAGTACTACCAAGGCCTAGATTTCGTCCATAAGCTACATTCGACAGCTCGCCAGCACCAAAATATGAATACGGCGACGATGTATTGTTTTGCCCGACAACAGATAACGGGATAATGACAAATATTAAGATAATTAATCTATAGTATTTTGATAAAAACATTTCATCAATTTTAAAAAGTGGTGAGATATACATCTAATTCCATGGGGTTATTTCTATTATGAGACGAGCCAATGAAAAACTGATCGACATTAGGCTTTTTCGAGCTAAATGGTGTTAACAATTGCAATGAATATTGATGACTCCCCAAATCTTCATATTCAGTTTTAATAAAATTTGTAAGATCAAAAGAATAGTAAACGTTATTTTTAAATTGAAAATCGTATTTTAATTCACCATAAACATAGTCGCTGTTATTTACAGCGTAAAGATTTTTATAAAACTCGTTACGTTCATCTATAACAACCATCATTAAATATGAGGGTAAATCGTCTCTGTATGCAAAGGAATTATTAAGTGGACTTATACGTAACTCAGCTTTAACAACAGCTCCCCTACCATAATAATATAAATTGTCGATATACGGAATTTCAATACGTGTACTTAAAAAGTAACCACTCTGCGCAAAGGTTATTTCATCACTTTTGGATGAAGGATATTTCGATTCAGTTACATCAGCGTGATATTCCAGCATTTCATCCTCATTACCACCGGAAAGAATTGAACTCCCATAGTAATTTTTTATATAGCTATTTGCATTGTAATTATTTACATCTGGATTTGTAGCAATTTCACTGTTCTCCATTTTAAACGAAATTGCTAAATTATCGTTCACTGTATTATCGTGATAATAAAGATCAATTCTCATTGTGGTTGCACTGTCGGGAACAGCATGAATACCCATAACCAATGAAGAATTATCGCTTTTAGGAGCAATTTTCAAACCCTTGAAAAATTCCTCTTTAAAAACTTCAGGATCTTCCAGTATTTCCGACTCATCGTAAATCATATTATATAATTCGAGACCAAATTCATCGGGAAGGCGAATGGCAATCGAATCGAAAGAACTGCTGTAATCAACAAAGAACTCACCAATTGCTTCAGCTTCAGCTTCGAATTGCGTAGTATTGTAAATCGAATAGGTCAGCTCGTCATAATCAATCTCTTCAGTCAGGCGAAATAAGTCGAAACCGGCAATTTTTGTGGTATCACCAAACTTATAATCATCGGGATACAGCACCAGTGAAACCGAATCGAACTGTGCCGATAAATTATCTTTAAGATTGCTTTTGGTTGTTGGGTCGAAGCGAAAATATGATTCGCAATATGTTTCAATTCCATATTCGTTAATTACCCTACCGGCAAGTAATCTGTCGGCCTGCGACGTAACAAAAGAATCGGTTACAATAGAATACGTTCGAAGAGACAGTGTGTCAACCAGGAATACATTCGCCGGGTCGTTGACAAAATGATCGCCCATATTATATTCAATATCAGACGATTCAAACTCGCACGAATAAAACAAAATCATAAACGCTAAAATTGCGAGGTAACTCCGGTGCATTTTCTTCATATTTTTAAATTATTATCGGCAAAAGTATAAATATTTTTAAAGCCTCTGTTTTTTTTGTTAATTCATTTGCACCTTTTAACAGGCATTAACATAACATCATAAAAAACTATAATGGGTTAAACTTTTACGCTAAAAGTTCTATATTTGTCAGCTGCATAAAAACAATAATTAAGACGGCAAACAATAATAAAAAAATTACAAACATTGAACCGACAAAAAGAAAATAAAATGAAATTTAAAACATTATTAATTATTGCTATAGCATTTATGGCATTTTTACCATCATGTGTTGACGAAGACGTCGATTTACTTGGGAATTGGGTTACTAAATCTTATTATGGCGGCTATACACGTGCCGATGGTACGAGCTTTGCAATAAACGGAATCGGATATTGGGGCATGGGTCGCGATGTAGATGATTATTTTTCTGACTTCTATAAATATGATCCAGCTAAAGACACATGGATTCAGGTTGCTGATTTCCCTGGCACACCCCGAGCCTACAACATTAGTGTTAGCAATGGTTCAAAAGGATATGTTGGTTTAGGATACGATGGAAATAACGATCTTAATGACATGTGGGAATACGATGCAGAAAAAGATAAGTGGACTCAACTTGATGATTTTCCAGGCGGCGCACGACGCTTTGCCACGGCATTTGCTATTGGCAACGATATTTATGTGGGCACCGGATCGGAAGACAATAACAAGAAGTTTTTAAATGATTTCTATAAGTACAATGGTGCCAGCTGGGAACTTATCCCATCACTGAGCGGAGAAAAACGCATTAACGCTAATGCAGTAGTACATGATGGCAAAGCACATATAATAAGCGGACAATCGCGAAATGGAGTAGCATTAGACGACCACTGGGTTTACGACCCATCAACCGATGTATGGAGTAAACTTGACAAACTCAGCGACGATGACACCGGAAATAATAATATAAAAAGATATAACGCTACAGCTTTTTCTTCAAACGGGAAAATTTATCTTGTTGCAGGTAATACAGGCGGTTCAACTCAAAACACAGTTTTTGAATGGGACTCTACCCGCGGAGATAATGGAATGTGGATTGAGAAAACCTCAATAGAAACAGGCATTTCGCGCGAAGGCGCCGGCAGCTTTGTACTTGATGGTTATGGTTATATTGTAGGCGGACGCTCAGGATCAAATTTTCGTGACGACTGCTACATGTTTCAGCCATATGCCGAAGCCGACAGCGATGACAACTAAACGAAAAATAACCATCTGGGCTGCTGTAATTGTTACACTTGCTACATTTGTGTTTATACTTTTCATAAAACCATCAAAAAGTCCTGATATGCAAAATGTCGGGACTTTTTCGTTTCCGGCTATCGATAACGATCAAAAAGTATCGTTAAAAGTAATCGAAACCGAAAACGGGTGGGGCTATGAGATATATTCAGGAAAAAACCGCATTAATTTTACAGGAATCAATACCGGTAGTACAAGGCAACAATGCCTTTCAAAATAAAGAAGACGCTAAAGCCTGTGGAAAACTGGTAGTAGATAAATTGAAAAAAATGTAAATCCATCGGTTTCGGAAATCGAACTCGATAGTCTGGAAATAGAAATCCTCCAAAAATTATTAGGCAACAAAAAAAGGATGACAAACTTGTCATCCTCTAAATCCTAACCAAACCTAATTCTATGAAAAATCTATTGCTTTACTAACACTACAAAGATACGCCACAACTTCGTTAACAGGTTGAAAGCAAAGTTAAAATGTGTTAATTTTCACAGAAATTACTGAATGACAAAATAACATTATGTAAGCAAAGAAAAATACCAATATTAAGAAACATGAAATTATTATCTTTGCTAGTCCAATTTTATTAAAAATTTCAAACAATATTGCAATTTTAGGGTTTCATTTATCTCTAATTCAAATAGAACTACATATTCATAAACAAACAAAATTAAGTTATGACAGCAAAGTACGTTTATACTTTTGGCAATGGAAAGGCCGAAGGAAAAGCCGACATGAAGGAGTTGCTAGGTGGCAAAGGAGCCAACCTGGCTGAAATGAACCTTATTGGTGTGCCTGTACCTCCCGGTTTTACCATTACAACCGACACATGCACAATTTACAACCAGCAGGGAAAAGAAAAAGTAGTTGCCCTGATTAAAGATCAGGTGGAAAAGGCCATGAAAGAGGTAGAAGGCATAATGGACATGGGCTTTGGCAACAAGGAAAACCCGCTTTTAATGTCGGTACGTTCAGGTGCACGAGTTTCAATGCCCGGTATGATGGATACTGTTTTGAATCTTGGCATGAACGATGAAGCAGTTGTTACTATCGCAAAGAAATCGGGTAACGAACGATTTGCATGGGACTCTTACCGTCGCTTCGTGCAAATGTACGGCGATGTGGTACTTGGCATGAAACCTGAGTCGAAAGAAGACATTGATCCGTTCGAAGCCATAATGGAAGAGTTAAAAGAAGCAAAAGACATTGAAAACGATGTTGATTTAGACGTTGAAGACCTGAAAACACTTGTTGCAAAGTTCAAAACTGCAGTAAAAAAAGTTACCGGTCACGATTTCCCAGCCGACCCTTGGGAACAACTTTGGGGTGCTGTATCAGCAGTATTCGATAGCTGGATGAACCCCAGGGCTAACTACTACCGTGCAATGAACCAAATTCCTGAAGAATGGGGAACTGCTGTGAATGTACAAGCCATGGTATTCGGAAACATGGGTAAGAATTCAGCAACTGGTGTTGCCTTTACCCGCGATGCTGCAACCGGCGAAAATATTTTTAACGGTGAATACCTCATCGATGCACAAGGAGAAGATGTTGTTGCCGGAGTTCGTACACCTCAGCAAATTACGAAAGAAGGCTCTTTTCGCTGGGCTAAATTATCAGGCGTTTCAGAAGAGGAACGTGCTTCAAAATTCCCATCACTTGAAGAAGCAATGCCCGAGGCATATAAAGAATTAGATAAAGTTCAACAAAAACTTGAAGACTACTTTAAGGATATGCAAGACCTTGAATTCACCATTCAGGATCGCAAACTTTGGATGCTTCAAACACGTAACGGTAAACGTACAGCAGCTGCAATGGTAAAAATTGCCATTGATATGCTTAAAGACGGCCAAATTGATGAGAAAACGGCAATTTTACGACAGGAACCCAATAAACTTGACGAATTGTTGCACCCTGTTTTTGATCTAAAAGCTATCAAATCGGCTAACGTTATCGCTAAAGGGCTTCCTGCATCACCTGGTGCTGCTACCGGTCAGCTGGTATTTCATGCTGACGAAGCAAACAAATATCCTGTAACCATACTTACCCGGATCGAAACATCTCCCGAAGACCTTGAAGGAATGGATGTTGCACGTGGTATATTAACGGCTCGTGGTGGAATGACCTCACACGCTGCTGTTGTTGCACGCGGAATGGGAAAATGCTGTGTGTCTGGTGCTTCCGATTGCAAAATCAACGGTAAAGAACGTACCATGACTATTGCCGGTAAAATTTATAAAGAAGGCGACTGGATTTCACTTAACGGTTCGACAGGTGAAGTGTATGAAGGCAAAATTGCAACCATCGATCCTGAATTGAGTGGCGATTTTGGATCAATAATGGAACTTGCCGACAAATTCCGAAAAGTAAAAGTAAGAACAAATGCCGAAACAGAACGCGATGCCACAGTGGCTCGCAAATTCGGAGCCGAAGGTATTGGCCTGTGTCGCACCGAACACATGTTCTTCGAAGGCGAACGCCTTGTTCGTATGCGCGAGATGATTTTAGCCGACGACGAAGCGGGTCGTAGAAAAGCATTAGACAAACTGTTGCCTATACAGAAAAAAGATTTCGCCGGTGTATTTGAAGCAATGGACGGACTGCCGGTAACTGTTCGCCTGCTCGACCCACCACTTCACGAGTTTGTGCCTCACGAAGAAGAAAACCAAAAACAAATGGCCGACGAAATGGGCATTCCGATTGAGGTAGTTCAACAAAAAGTAAACGACCTACACGAATTCAACCCGATGTTAGGCCATCGCGGATGTCGCCTAGGTAATACCTACCCCGAGATCACCGAAATGCAGGCCAGGGCAATTATTGAAGCTGCACTCGATCTGAAAGCTAAGGGCACGGTAGTTTTACCTGAAATTATGATACCACTTGTAGGTACTGTAAAAGAACTTAAACTACAGGAAGAGATTGTACGTTCGACTGTTAATGCTGTTTTTGCAGAAAGAAACGATAAAATTGACTACATGGTTGGTACCATGATTGAAGTTCCAAGAGCAGCAGTTACTGCCGACGAGATTGCCGAAGTGGCTGAATTTTTCTCATTTGGAACCAACGACCTCACCCAAATGACCTTTGGCTATTCACGCGACGATGCTGGTAAATTCCTGCCCGTTTACCTGAAAAAAGGTCTGTTAAAAAACGATCCTTTCCAGGTTCTGGATCAAGATGGCGTTGGCCAGCTTGTTAAAATGGGTATCGAAAAAGGGCGTACAACACGCAATGATCTGAAAATAGGCATTTGTGGCGAACACGGTGGCGAACCCAGCTCGGTTGAATTCTGCGTAAAAGCTGGAATGAACTATGTAAGCTGTTCACCATTCAGAGTACCAATTGCTCGTTTGGCTGCTGCACAAGCTGCTTTAAAATAAAACGAAGATAGATATAGAAAAACCGGGCTTAGACCCGGTTTTTTTTATTAATATTTTTCTTCTCCTTTACAATCTATAAACTTTGACGAATTCTGCCGGTTAGCATTACAATAAAATTTACTACAAATGCCAACACAATTACAATATTACCAGGCATATAAAAACCTTCGCTCACCATAATTTTTCCTGCCAAAGCCAAAAGCCCCCCACATATAATAGCTATAGACACACGTGTCTGCTTTACATTAATTCCCGCCAGCCCTAAAATTATCGGGATAGCAAAAGCTCCGGCATAAACAGATAACGCCATTAACAAAATTCCAATTATCGATTTAAACTTCAAGGCAACCAATATGCTTAAAGCACCAACAACAGCAATAACAACGCGTGTTTTAAGTATGCTTGAAAATGAAAAGTTATTTTTCTCAAAAAAGTCAGTGATTATAATCGATGCACTTAACATTGATGTATCGGCCGACGACAGTACAGCACTTAACAATGATAGAACTATTACGGGCAGCAACCATTTTGGCAATACCAGCATGCCAATATCGGTTAAACGTGCACCGGTACCTGGATATAAGCCTTCAGCGCCTACTCCGAAAACACTCAGATACCCAATAATGAATGCTATAGGAACAAGGACAACTGCTGTAGTAATAATCGCTTTTCGAGCCGTTTCTTTAGTCGCGGCACAAAATATTCTAGAATAAATATCTGGGCCGGCCGTAAACGTTAATGAATAAGTTATAATCAATATAAATAGGTCGAAGGCATTGAATTTATCGTTGAAAGGAAAATTAAAATCCGGCAAAAGGACAGATTCGCGATAGTCTATAGCAAATCCAGCAATAATCAACAATCCGGCAATAATCAGCAACGATTGTACAAAATCGGTTTTCAAAATAGAAATTTGCCCGCCAGCTATTGTATAACCGATAAAAACTACACCTGTAAGTATAACACCTGTTTCGTATTCAATGTGAATAAAACTTTGCATTATTCTGGCTGCTGCAATTATTTGTGCAGCTATTATTCCAAGCCATGCGATAGGTATGATAATCGAGGCAAAGTTTTTTGCCTTTACACCATAAATATCTTCTAGCAATTCGGGAAGCGTAAAACGGCCAATACGGCTTATTTTTTTCAACAAAGGCAATACAGCCAACAAACCCAATGCAGCACACAGCATAAACCAGCTTGTAGCCCAACCCATTGAAGCGCCGGCATCAATTGAACCTATAACTGCCGAACCACCTAAAATTGTAGCAATAAGGCTGCCCGTAACTGAATAATAAGAACCTTTTTTACGTGCGATAAAAAAATCGGAAAACGAAGTAATTTTCCGATAACTATAAAAAGCAATTACGATTAAAACGAGTAAGTATAAAAGTAAAATTACATACATATTGACAAATTCTTATCAAAACAACAAGAGTTGTGATTTTTTAAAAATCAGTTATCACCAATCCAAAAAGCAGAGATTGCACTGATTATTTTTTCAACGTTGATTGGCTTTTCAATTTCAGGTAAAAAGTCTGAAGTATCAGTTTGTTTTTTGACCTTGTCATCATCAAGTTCTTTCATCAAAACAATCTTTACATCGGAGCTAATAATTTGCATAGCAGCCGAAAGCTTCAGGTTGTCACTAACATATATACCCGAATCGACAAAAACTAAATCAACGGCATTCAGATTTTCTTTAATAAAGCGTAATGCCTGATCGCCATTATTATAAGCTATTACATTAAATTTTAACTTTTGCAATAGCTCAAATATAACACCCCGAACTACTTCATCGTCATCGACCAAAAGTATATTTTTTATACCGTTCGGCATCGAAATTTCTGTAGGTTTAGTCAAAAAATCTTCGTCCTCTACATTCAATGTCGGAAGATAAACATTTACACGCGTACCAGTTTTCGATGAATGAACTTTTACATCACCACCATTCTTTCTAACAATAATTTTAGCAATGGTAAGACCAATGCCTAAATGATTTTTTTGATTTTTAGTTGTAATAAAAGGATCGAATACTTTTTCGGGTAAATGAGATTTTTGAATTCCACCGCCATTATCAATTATTCCAATTCTGATGTATTTACCGCTTTTCAATTCAGACAGCTCTTTACCTGAATCAATATTAAAATAAACAATATCAGTTTTGATATACAATTTACCACCGCCCGGAATAGAATCAACAGCATTCTGTATAATATTCTGTAAAGCAACAGCAACCATAAACCCATCACCATAAACTGCAACATCCTCCAAGTCATGCACAACCTCTATACTTATAGTGTTATTGATATTTGTACTACTCAGCGCACGCTCAATTGTGGCAATAGGATTAAATAATATCTGCATGGGTACAAAGTGATTAGAAAAAACCAATATCTCTCTTGCGCTATTTATAAGTCGACCTGAATAATTAAATATACTATTAACAACCGACATTGGCTGCAAATGACTATCGGCTTGTTTCAGCAAAAATGCTGATCCATAAATTAATATTAAGTAATTATACACTTTTAACATGAGTTCATCTGCTATTAAACCAAGAGACCGAATTCTATCGGAATTTATCTGTTCTTTGTTCTTTAACTTTACTTCTGATCTATCATCAACTACATGCATTATATATATTGTATCTCCATACTCATCAGCAAAACGTATTGATTTAATGCCAACATAGCAATATTTTTCACGATCCGAAGAGATCTCATATTCATCTAAAGAAAAATCTGTTACCCCTGAAAAAAGACGGTCAGAAACATCAACTAAACGATTGATATCTTTAGCTTTAAGCAACATATCAATCTTAAATGATTTATTATGCACATCCTCAACCCCCATTATATCTGTGTATGCACGATTACAGGTTACCACATACCTGTTTTTATCAATTAATGCAACTCCATATGGCAAACTTTCAAAAATTGAAAAATATTTTTTGAACTGTTCAACATATTGGTTGTTCTCATAATAACTTAATGTGATATCTCTCACTACCAATAAAACGCCATACGATGAAATTAAATCAACTTTTTGAATTTCATAAAACAACACCTTTCCGGGAAAAAGTTGATGTATAAACGACATTTCGTTTTTCTCTTCGAAATTTAATTCTTTAAACCTAAGCAGTTCATTCTGCCTTATCAAAGATAAATCATCAAAATTTATAATTTCATCTTGCTTAATGTCAATCCCGCAATTCAATAAAAACATTTTATTATAAACAATAGAATTTCCATTTTGGTCAAACAAAACAATTCCGGCATTAGCACTTTCAATGATTTTGTTGTATGTGAAATTTCTTTCAGATAAAATATTTATTTGCTTTTTTTCTATATCTAAATTTTCAAAATAAATAACGTATTCTTTTCTATCCTTAATATGATTTTCGATGCAACTAATTAATAATCGTACTTCAATATCTCCTTTTAAGGTGTATTCTCCAATATGCTGCTCAATATGTCCGTCGGCAATTTTTGATAAGTATTCAGAGATGCTTTTAACATCATGCTCATAGAAAGTTACAGACATATTCCATTTTCCTTTCAAACTATTATGATTGTCTGAGATCTGACAGAAAGCATAATTCGAACTAATCACATTTAACTCGTTATCAAGATGCAAAATACCAACAGGATCTTTTTGCATGATTGTTCTCCAAGTAAATTCGTCATTTGCAAGTTTCAATTCGTAATTCTTTCGTTTTGTAATATCGCTCATTAAAATCAACAACGCATCATGGTCATTAAATCTTGTTGGCGAAAAGGTTGCTTCAACCCATTTCATTCGTTTAAGGCGGGATAAAATTCGAATTTCAGTTGTCTCCCGTCCTTTTTTCTTATTAAAAATATTATTGTACAAATCAGCAACTCTCTCCCTATCATCAGGCAAAATAATATCCAAAAGATTTGACTGATCATTCTTGAGCTCTTTATAGGTATAACCAAACAAATCCTTAAAATGATCATTTGCAAATACCAATTCCTGGTTTTGATAAACCAACATAGTTTGTTTTGAGTTTTTTAGAAATTGTTCATTTAAAACCTGCTCATTTTTATACAGCAATTCTTCTTGCTTGTACATTGTAATATTCTTAAATACACCCGTAAAGCCAATTAAATGATCGTTTTCGTCATATAGTGATTTAGCAAAAGATGAAAAATATTTCAATTCATCGTTCACAAATATTCGAAAAATACTCACATGTTGATGATCATCTGTTTTATCTTTAGCAAACTGTGAAATAAACTTACGATGATCGTCCGGATGAACCAGATTTTCAATATCCTTTAACGATAAAATCTTATCACTATCAAATCCTAACAACTCCAAAGTTTCAGATGGGGCAAACAGGATCATATTTTTTAAACTAAGCGACCATATACCCACTTGTGCATTTCTAAATCCTTCAATTAGATTTTGATTCTCTTTAATCAAATCTTGTATGGTTATTTTAAATTTTGTTACATCGTAATGAATACCGATAAATTGACCAGGGCGACCATCGCTTGTAAATCGACAAAGAATACCACTTGCGTTAATCCATTTATAGTTGCCATTTTTTGTTCGCAGCCTGAAAATAATGCTAAAAATGGAGTTCTTTTGTTCAACAAACAACTCTATTTTATTAAATACCATAGCTACATCATCTGGATGTACCCTTTTTTCAAACTCTTCAACCGTATTAGAAATCTCATCTTTCTCATATCCAAGCATTTTTTTCCATAAGTCGGAGTAATAAATCTTGTTATTGATGAGATTCCAATCCCATACTCCAACATTACCAGCATCAAGGGCATTTCTCCAACGGTTTTCCTTCTCTTTTAGCTCCTTCTCAGCTTTCTTTTTTAAACCTATGTCCCATAATGAAACAACAACATATTTATAGTTATTGAATTCGAAAGATGAAAGCCTAAGGTTAGAGATAAAACGATGCTTAGATCCGTAAAAAAACTCCCACTCTGTTTCAGGTTCATGCCCTTTAAGTGCTTTTCTTTGCAGCTCAATTTGTTTCATACGCGAATCTTCACTTCCTGATTGTATTGGCGGTGATAATTCCCAAAGCGTTTTCCCCTTGATTGTTTCAGGGGTTATTCCAAATAATCTTAGCGCATTATCGTTAAAAAACTCTATTTTATAATCTTTTAAAACAACAACTGCATTGTTTTGATGCTTAAATAGTTCTTTGTACCATTTTTCGCTATCAATCATACTTTCAAATTTTTCAATTCGCGATATCATATTGCGTACAGTCAGAACAACTACTTTACGACCGTACCAGTAATAAACAGACATTTTAACTTCCACCGGGATCTCTCTGCCTTCTCTGTCAAGCAAAACTGCGTCTGATTTATCCGGTGTTTCCAATTCGTTATCAATATTTTTAAGCTGAATCCCTGGAAATAATTGGTAAATATTGAGTTTTGGCAAGTGGCTTCTATCCAATTCTGCCATAGTGCAAGCGGCAGTGTTGGTATCAAGAATTTCGCCGGTTGACTGATCAACCATTAAAACACCATCGCTCATACGCATGAATAACTCACGATATTTCTTTTCGCTGTCGTGCAATAAATTATCGGCATCAACCAGCAACGAAACATCGCGCAAAATTGCTGCAATCGTAGTTTTAGTAGGGCAATAAATTAGCACATCGTAAAATGAATCAAAAGATTGAAAAAACAATCGGTCTTGCTGAGGTTGGCCTGTGATAAAAGTGATTTTCAAAAGCGAACGCAGCCTCTCAAACTCGTCGCCTAAATCGGATAACGACTTTTTTAAAAGCTGACTTTTGGGTATATTCAATTTTTGAACGAAGGTTTCGTTTACATCACGAAATTCAAAATCAACAACATTACCTTCGGTATCGATTTTTGGATTAAATACAATGAACACATCAGTGATATACTCAAAAAGATTATAGTATATTTTCTCTTCATTTTCAATCTTGCCGGCTTCATAATACGATTCGGTAATATCGAGGGCTGTCCCGGTAAGTATAACATCATCATTTTTGTGCAAGATTTTAGCTTTAACTTCAATAAACTTACTGCTTGAATCGTCTTCTAACAAATTAAAGATTGTGTTTATAACCTTCGTTCTTCCATTTAGCACATCGTCTTTAATTTGACGGATTTTAAAGTGCTCGTCAGGATGAAACATTTTAGCAAGCACCTCGGAATCGGTGAAATCGGTTCTTTCGAAATCAATTTCAAGCATATTTTTCAACTCATTTGAAAAAGCAAATTTCCCTGAATTAAATGAATAGTACCAATAACCAAATTGAGCAATTTTACGAGCCTCACTAAATAAATCTTCTCTTATAAAAGGTTCAGACATTTTTCCGGGTTTATGATTATAAAAATGCAATTTAACACTTTTAAACGATTCAAATTGTAATTTTCGTAAGCGACACACAACTCATTTCATGAAAAAACGTTAAAAAAATACATTTAAATTATGCTGCATTTACTCATAATACAATCACCTCACCAGTTAACTCAATTATTGTTGATAAAATGATTATACTATCTTTGCAGTAAAATAAATAAAATTCTACTATGAACATAGCACTTATTGGATACGGTCGCATGGGGCATGAAATTGAAAAAATAGCCATCGACAGAGGGCACAAATTAGGTTTAATTATTGACATTGATAATCCTGAAGATTTAAACGCAAAAAACCTTAAAGACATTGACGTAGTAATTGAATTCACTGTGCCTCAGGCCGCTATAAAAAACTACAAAACCTGTTTCGATTCAGGCGTACCTGTAGTAAGCGGAACCACTGGGTGGCTCGACAAATGGGAGGAAGTAACAGCTTACTGTAAAGAAAAGGATGCTGCTTTCTTTTACGCATCAAACTTCAGCCTTGGAGTGAACTTATTTTTCGACCTCAACAAAAAACTGGCTCGAATGATAAAACTGTTCGACCAGTATAAAGCTGAAATGACTGAGGTGCACCATACTAAAAAACTGGATGCCCCAAGCGGAACAGCAATTTCACTGGCCGAGGATATTATTGATGAGTTTCATCTCAAAAAATGGGTCAACCAAAAAACCGACAATAAAAACGAACTCGGAATCATTTCGGAACGCGAAGGTGATGTACCAGGAATTCATACCATAAAATACGATTCGGAGGTTGATTACATTGAAATTACACACAGCGCCAAATCGAGAAAAGGTTTTGCCCTTGGAGCAGTAATTGCGGCCGAATATACATCAAAAAACAAAGGCATCCTTTCAATGAAGGAAATGCTCAACCTCGAAGATTAATCACATAAAATACAACGACTATTAATATTTATTCGATGAAGAATATCAAAATTAACAAATGGATTAAGTTTGCCTTTTGGGGTTTATTATACCTTCTGTGGGTGATTTGGCTTGGGAACTACTGGTTTTTAATCGGGCTGCCCGTAATTTTCGACATCTACGTTACCCAAAAAGTACACTGGGCTTTTTGGAAAAAGAAAAACCCACCAAACGGCAAACAAACGAAAGTTGTTGAGTGGGTCGATGCCATCATTTTTGCCGTTATTGCGGCTTCGTTTATTCGCCTTTTCTTTTTCGAGGCTTACGTTATTCCCACATCATCAATGGAGAAATCGATGATGGTTGGAGACTACCTTTTTGTGAGCAAAGTGGCTTACGGACCAAAGATACCCAACACCCCACTTTCGTTCCCTTTTGTGCATCAGTCGATGCCAATGACTAATCATAAGGTGAAATCTTATCTGGAATGGATCCAAAATCCTTACCGCCGTTTGAAAGGTTTTACCGAAGTCAAAAACAATGACATTGTAGTTTTTAATTTCCCCGAAGGCGATACAGTTGTGATCAATTTTCCTAGTCAGAATTATCACGATTTAGTGCGTATGTATGGACGCGAAAGAGTTCTAAGCGACAAGCGAACTTTCGGCCGTATATACTCGCGCCCGGTTGACAAGAAAGAAAACTACATTAAGCGTTGTGTTGCTATTGCCGGTGACAGTTTGAATATTATTAACGGACAGGTTTACATTAACGGAAAAAAACAAAAACATTTCCCTGGAGTTCAGCACAATTATTTTATTACCACCGACGGCTCGTTGCTTAACCAGCGTGTGCTCGACAAGCTTGAAATAGCAAAAGCCGACCGCGAAATGTTTTCGGGCGGACGTTATTTATTACCACTCACCAACAAGCAGGTTGAACAATTTAAAACGTTAAAAAACGTAGTATCGGTCAAGAAATTTGTAATGCCAAAAGGAAACTACGACCAGAATATATTTCCACACAATCCGAAGTATCAATGGAATGTCGATAACTTTGGCCCGCTTTACATCCCCAAAAATGGTGAAACGATAAATATCAACATCGACAACTTGCCACTTTACCAAAGAGTAATCGAAGTTTACGAAGGAAATGATCTGAGCGTTAAGGACAGCACCATATTCATAAACGAAAAACCGGCTACTGAATATACTTTTAAAATGGATTACTACTGGATGATGGGTGATAATCGCCACAAATCAGCCGACTCGCGTTACTGGGGGTTTGTACCCGAAGACCACGTAGTGGGGGGCGCATCAATTATCTGGATGTCGCTCGATAAAGACGAAAGTTTCCCAAAGAACATCCGATTCAAACGTTTATTTAAATCAGTGCATCAGTAATATGACCCAACGAGCAATCGTGAATACAGCCTATCTGGCTCCCGTTCAATTTTATTCGAAGTTCTTACTTTACGACAAAATTGCTATTGAACAATTCGACAGTTATCACAAACAAACATACCGAAACCGGTGTCGGATTATGGGAGCCAACGGGCCTTTAAACCTCACTATACCCGTTGTAAAAGAAAGTGGGGAAAAAATACGCACAAAAGATATCCGTATTGAATACGACACCAACTGGCAAAACAATCACTGGAAATCAATATCTTCGGCATACAATTCATCACCTTTTTTTGAATTTTATGCCGAAGATTTTGCTCCGTTTTATGAAAAAAAAATCAATTTCCTTATCGACTTCAATAATCAGCTACACGAAATAATTGCTGAAAATATCGGTCTGAAAGCAAAATCATCATATACAAACTCTTTTGAAAAATATTTTGAGGGAACTGATTTGCGTGACGTAATTTCGCCCAAAACGAAAAACACAGAATCAGACCCACATTTCTACCCCACTCCATACACACAAACATTTTACGAAAAATTCGATTTCGTTCCCAATCTGAGCATCATCGACTTACTATTTAATAAAGGACCTGAAGCAGAATCCATTCTGCTTTCGTGTATTAACTAATTGTAAGCTCAACACAAATTCTTTAAACATCGTCATCGGTTTTGCGTTATTCTTAGAGTTTTTAAAAATTGAATAATGGAGAAGAGAGTACACCGTTTACCCAAATGGATGAAAACACCAATGCCGGGCGGTAAAAAATATCATGAAGTTAAAGGGCTGATTCAAGAACATCATCTAAATACCATTTGCACCAGTGGAAATTGCCCGAACCGTTCCGAGTGTTGGGCTGCGGGCACTGCAAGCTTTATGATTTTAGGCAATAAATGCACCCGAAACTGTAGATTTTGCGACGTGCCTAATATGATACCCGATGCGCCCGACCCAAACGAACCTAAACGACTGGCGCAAACTATAAAAACATTGAAACTAAAACATTGCGTAATAACATCAGTAGCCCGCGACGACCTCAACGACGGAGGTGCAGCGTTTTGGGCTGAAACCATTAAAACTGTCAAAATAGAAAATCCCGAAGTAACACTCGAAGTGCTAATACCCGATTTCGATGCAACGTCTGACGATATACAAAAAGTTATTGACGCTAAACCCGAAGTTATTTCGCACAATCTGGAAACAGTAAGCAGGCTCAGCCCTAAAGTTCGCGACCGTGCACGATATTCTCGCAGCTTGAGAGTTCTGAAACAAGTAGCCGAAAGCGGCATCGTGGCTAAATCGGGTATTATGCTCGGGATGGGCGAAGCCCGCGAAGAAGTGCTCCAAACCATGGACGATTTAAGAGAAGTGGGCTGCAAAGTTATGACACTTGGACAATACCTGTCACCTTCGGAACATCACCTAAAAATCGAAGTGTTTGTAAAACCCAACGAATTCAAATTTTACAAACAAGAAGGATTAAAACGTGGCTTCAGTTTTGTTGAAAGCACACCACTGGTTCGCTCGTCGTACCATGCAGAGCTGCACGTGAATGCATAAAAAAAAGATCGTTATATTTTAGACATAAGACAACAGACTCACCTCACATGACACTCAACACCAACAATATAAACAATTACTTGTTTCAAATACAAATAGTTAAAAAATATGGAGAACAACAAAACACAAAGCAAAGTATTATCAATTAAAAATGTTACCGAATCAACATACATACTCCGAATTGAACGCAATGGCTTCGAATTTAAAGCAGGGCAATACCTTGTTTTGAGTATCCCGGATGAACGCAAAGCCCGTGAATATTCTATTTATAGTGCAGAAACCGACGACTTTATTGAATTACTGATTAAAGAAGTTACCCCGGGCGAACTTTCGCAAGAGCTTAAATACCTGAAACCCGGAACAAAAGTCCAAATTAGTGGCCCGTTTGGTTTTTTCATTTTGAAAGATGAAGACATTCAACAGAAAAAACCAGTAGTATTTGTTGCCACCGGAACTGGAATATCGCCCTTCAGAAGCATTATCCGTTCAAATCCGGACATTAATTATAAAGTTCTGCTTGGTGTTCGATACAAAAACGAAGCATATAACAAGGAAGATTACGAATCAAATCGATTTGTACTTTGCACATCGCGCGATAAGGATTTAGATTTTAATGGCAGAGTAACTGACTACCTGAAGCAAAATAACATTAATAAAGATGCTCTTTATTACCTTTGCGGCAATTCGGCAATGGTTGATGAAGCAATTGAAATACTCGAAGAAAAAGGTCTGGCTGCAGAAAATATCAAAACAGAAATTTTTTTCTAAATTGCAGTTGAATTACTTTAAATAAACTCTAAAAAAGCTTACTATGAAATACGTTAAATGGAATGATGCCCTGAAGGTTAACAACCCGGATATTGACAAACAACATCAAAAACTATTCAAACTCATCAATGAAGTCTACAAAGCCATTGATGAGAATAAGAGTAACGAAACAACAAAAACCACCATTGATGAAATGGAAAATTATATTAACACACACTTCACCCTGGAGGAAACC
>JAQICD010000110.1 GCA_027858715.1 Prolixibacteraceae bacterium | reverse complement strand
CAACAACGATGGTTTTATCCATTTTGCTGCTAACTACAACACCGATACGTTCTTTCCTGAGGTTTCTTGTATTTTCCATCGTTATTGAATAATTACTTGTTCTCAGTTAACTGACGTTTGCGCATTTCAGTTTTAAGCCGTGCAATATCTTTCTTGACCTCTTTCAAATCCATAGGATTATCAAGTGGTGAAACAGCATGGTTTAACCTCATGCGATTGAGCTTATCCTTTTCCGCGTCGATGCGTTCAGCGATCTCTTTTGTTGTTAACTCTATAATTTCCGAATTTTTCATCAGTAATAATTTTTATGATCTGATGTTTACAATTATTCGCTTACCGAAGACTCAACATAATCGCGACGTACTACAAATTTTGTAGTTACGGGCAGCTTTTGTGCCGCCAGGCGGAGAGCTTCTTTAGCAGTTTCAAAAGGAACTCCATCAGCTTCTATCAAAATACGACCCGGTGAAACGGGTGCGACAAACGCTTCAGGTGCACCTTTACCTTTACCCATCCGAACCTCTGCAGGTTTTTTAGTGATAGGTTTATCTGGGAATATGCGTATCCAGATTTGTCCTTGCCGTTTCATGTGCCTGGTAACAGCAACACGCGCGGCCTCGATTTGACGGCCAGTGATCCATGACTCTTCGAGTGACTTTATACCGAATGATCCGAATGCCAGTTGATTGCCTCGTTGGGCATTCCCTTTCATTCGTCCCTTTTGTACTCTTCTAAATTTTGTTTTCTTTGGTTGTAACATCCTTAATCTAATTTAAGGTTATTTACTTTTTCTTTCTACGGCCTCCACGTGGGTTTGCTCCTCCACGTCCACCTGCGTTGTTTTTGATCCCTACGTTAGGCGACAAGTCACGTTTCCCGTAAACTTCGCCTTTACAGATCCAAACTTTTACACCAATAAGACCGGTTTTTGTAAGTGCTTCGGCCAGGGCATAGTCAATGTCAGCCCTTAGTGTATGCAGTGGGGTACGTCCATCTTTATACATTTCTGAACGTGCCATTTCAGCACCATTTAAACGTCCGGAACACAATACTTTGATTCCTTCAGCACCCATTCTCATGGTAGAAGCTATAGACATTTTTACAGCACGACGGTATGCAATTTTGCCTTCGATCTGACGAGCGATATTATTGGCAACAATTTGAGCATCCATCTCGGGTCGTTTAATCTCAAAGATGTTGATTTGAACTTCTTTCGAAGTGATTTTCTTCAACTCTTCTTTAAGCTTATCGACTTCCTGTCCACCTTTTCCAATAATAATACCTGGACGTGATGTGTGAACTGTGATAGTGATAAGCTTAAGGGTACGTTCGATAATAATCCTCGACACACTGGCTTTAGCCAAACGTGCGTTAAGGTATTTACGTAATTTATAATCTTCTACAAGCTTATCGCCGTAATCGTTCCCACCGAACCAGTTGGAATCCCATCCTCGGATGATTCCTAAGCGATTTGCAATCGGATTAGTTTTATGTCCCATCTATTACTATTTAAAGGTTTTCGGTTACAGGATTTTTGCTATCCAAATAAATTGTTACATGATTCGAGCGTTTGCGAATACGGTGAGCCCTACCTTGCGGAGCAGGCTGAATTCGTTTAAGCATACGACCTGAATCAACAAATATTTTTGATACAATTAAATTGTTATCTTCCAGACGTTCGTCTTCGTTTTTAGCTTGCCAATTTGCGATAGCTGAAAGCAATAATTTTTCAACTTTGCGAGAGGCTTCTTTCGACGAAAACTTCAGTACATCAAGTGCTTTGTTTACTTCCACTCCGCGAACCATGTCAGCTACCAGTCTCATCTTCCGAGGAGAGGTAGGACAATTACGCAAAACGGCAAAGTACTGCTGTTTCTTTTCTTCCTTGCGCTGATTTGCTGTATTTCTTTTTCTTGCACCCATTGTTTCTACTTTAAAATGATTTTAAACAATTCACGCATTATCGTTTGTTTCCTGCGTGTCCCCTGAATATACGGGTTGGTGCAAATTCACCCAATTTATGACCTACCATGTTTTCTGTGATATAAACCGGTATGAATTTGTTACCGTTGTGGACCGCGATTGTGTGTCCAACCATATCAGGAGAAATCATTGATGCGCGGGACCAGGTTTTCACCACACTTTTTTTACCAGCTTCTTTCATAGCGAGAATTTTTTTCTCAAGCTTTGTACTGATAAAAGGTCCTTTTTTCAATGAACGACTCATACTATTAACCTTTTACAAATTATTTCTTACGTTTTTCAATAATGTACTTGCTGGAAGCCTTTTTCAGACGACGTGTTTTGTATCCTTTAGCCAACAATCCCTTGCGTGAGCGTGGGTGTCCTCCAGAGGACTTACCTTCGCCACCACCCATTGGGTGATCAACAGGGTTCATTACGACACCACGAACACGAGGACGGCGTCCTAACCAGCGAGAGCGACCGGCTTTACCAGATCGTTCGATGTTGTGTTCAGTGTTTCCAACAGTACCTACAGTTGCTTTGCAGGTTGTGAGTACCATGCGTGATTCTCCTGAAGGTAACTTCAGAATTGCATATTTCCCATCGCGGGAAAGTAGCTGTGCATAAGTTCCAGCGCTACGAGCCATTACACCACCCTGTCCGGGTTTGAGCTCAATGTTATGAACTAAGGTACCAAGAGGAATCTTGGCAAGTGGAAGAGCATTTCCGATTTCAGGTGCTGCATCGACACCTGACATCACAGTTTGACCAGCTTGTAATCCATTTGGCGATAAAATGTATTTTTTTTCGCCATCGGAATAAACCAACAATGCAATACGTGCACTGCGGTTTGGATCGTACTGGATTGATTCGACTGTAGCTTCAACACCGTCTTTGTTGCGTTTAAAGTCAATTACACGGTATTTACGCTTATGCCCCCCACCTATATACCTCATTGTCATACGTCCGGTATTATTTCGTCCACCGGACTTCTTCATGGGCTCTAACAATGATTTTTCAGGTGTTGACTCTGTAATCGTATCAAAAGCTCCAATTATTTTGTGCCTTTGACCGGGTGTTACAGGTTTTAATTTACGTACTGCCATATTTTACTAAATATTGCTATAAAAATCTAT
>JAQICD010000097.1 GCA_027858715.1 Prolixibacteraceae bacterium | reverse complement strand
ATTAGCCTCTTCAAATTTATGACGGAACATCAGTGTACGCGCTAAATATCCGGCAGCAGCACCACAAGTTGCACGTCCCTCTGCCCATTCGCCACCTGCATCGCGCGATGGCAACATTTGGATCGCTTTTGTGAGGTCAGCCTCTATTTGGTCAAACACCTCGTCTTGAGTATTGTTGGATGCATACATGGTGTTGATGTCTGAATAAGCTGCATAGTCTGTAATCAATGGAACAGTCTGGTAATATGTAGTCAAATGATAGTACGCCAAAGATCTGAGGAAGAGAGCCTGTCCGGCTATCTTATTATAAGAATCTTCCGACATGTCAACATCATCAACTTTCGATAATACAAAATTTGTGCGGTTCACTACATGGTAGTTGTCGCGCCATGGCCATTCGTCACCGATTCCTATTGTTCCAGGAGAATTAAGGTTGTCGTACTCCAAATACCACTGTTGTGATGAATTCCAAACTTCGTCGCCACGTACAGCATCTAAAGTATAGCCAACACGGGCAAACGTACCTTCCAGGCGAATACGGTTGTAACAAGCAATTACAGCCTCCTGAAGCTCTGACTCTGAATCGCCAAAATCGTAGGTTGTCTGATTGTTCGGGTTTATAACATCGAGTTCGTCATTGCAGGCAGTAAAGCCTCCAATAATCGCCAATATTATAAAGATTATATTTAAATTTTTCATATTGATATCTTATTTAAGATTATATTTTTAAAATGAGAAGTGTGCTCCGAACATTATGGTTCGTGGTGTTGGATACGAAGCATAGTTGTAACCGGGAGTGAATGTACCTCCGGCGAAATCTACGTTGTAACCCTTGTATTTAGACAATGTGGCCAAATTTTGAGCCGAAGCATATACACGAACACCGCTAATATAACCACCAAACCATCTGTTAGGAAGGTTATATCCCAATTCGATGTTCGCAATTTTCAGATATGATGCATTTTGCAAGAAACGCTGGCTGAACATATCGTTGGTGATTGAACCTGTCGATTTGTACGCTACGCGTGGTACATCAGTATTTGTATTATCCGGTGTCCAGGCATTCAATAAATCAACATTCTTGTTAAGTGCACCGTAAGAGTTACGCAATGTGACGTCAACAAAATCTACAGCTTTGAAACCTGCAGCACCATAGGTCGAAATGCTGATGTCGAGACCTTTCCATTCGGCACGTACATTCAAGCCATAATTGATTTTTGGCAGACCACTGCCCAGAAATTGTTGATCTTGGTTAGTAATTTCCCCATCGTTGTCGAGGTCGGCGTATGCAACATCTCCTGGTTGTGCTCCGGGCTGGTTGATAAGTTCGCCTTCTGAGTTGACACGGTTGTCTATCTCTTCTTGCGACTGGAAGATACCTTCGTAAACATAGCCATAGAATTCACCAACTTCACGACCTACCTCTGTGCGGCTGTAGCCATCGGTACGAGGCTCGCCTGAAACGCCCAGTTTTGTTACCTTGTTGTTTAGGGTAGATAAGTTTGCAGAAATATCAAACTTAACAGCGTTATTATAATTGTGATATGCAAGCAAGAACTCAAGACCTGAGTTTTCCATTGTAGCTGCGTTCATCGTTACTGTAGCGTTGGTAGCACCTGCGCTGACCGGTACGGCCACACTATAAAGAAGGTCTTCTGATGTTGACTTATACCAGTCGAATGTAAATTCCAACTGATTATTGAACATACCAAGGTCGAGACCTATGTCAATCGTTTTCTTCTTTTCCCACCTGATGGCAGTGTTAACATAGTTCGATATAGCTGAGCCGGTAACTTTATTATTTCCAAAACTATAGGTATAGTTACCCCTCGACATAACATCCATGAACTGGTATTCGCCTATGTTTTCATTACCCAGCTCACCATAACTACCCCTGATTTTGAACAGGTTAATTGTCGATTCAGCTACCGGAAAGAAGCTTTCGCGCTCTATACGCCAACCTGCTGACACAGATGGGAACCACTCCCAACGGTCTTCAGATAGACGGCTTGAACCATCGCGCCGGGCGGTTAACGATAAAAGGTATTTTTTATCGAAATCGTAGTTAATACGACCAATATACGAAGCCAGCACGTGTTCGCTTTCATAGCTTGTTGCTGATGTTTCCTCTGCGTTGTTTACTTGCAGGTAGTATGGCTCAGGCATATTAACACCTCTGCCTGTGAGCGTGTGATAGAGTTCGCGCTGGAATGTTTGACCAACAACCATATTGATATGATTACGTCCAAATTGTCCATCGTAGGTTATAGTGTTTTCTAAAAGTGCATCGCTATAGTTACGATAGCCCTGTGCCAGGTTCTCATTGCTCTTTGACAAGTAGTTTGTTGTACTCTGTATAAATGAAGGCACAAATGTAAAGTCCTTCGCAAAGGTCTTGCTGTACGACAAGTTAAGGTTATAATTTAACTTTTGATTGCTGCTTTCCTGGCCAACCATACCTATGAGGTCAACATTTGCCGAACCTGAAGCAACAATTCGGTCAACAACAGAATTTCTTTCCAAAAGACTATTGGTAAGCAGAAGGTTCGTTACACGCAAGTCTCCATGAACATCATCGTAGTAAGTACCAAAACCATAAGAATCGTAGGTATATTCCGAAGCAGCCGAAATTTTGTCGTCGAGCACCCAGGTCGATTCATCATAAGCCTTGATGGTTGGAGGTTGAAGTAGCGCTGAAGCCATTACAGGATATTGTGCACCATATAGACCCTGTACGTACTCGTTAGCGTTACTGAGAGCCATATTGTCCTGATCGCTGTGGCTATACACAATGTTCGTTTTGATTTTGATAAACTTAACATCCATTGTATTGTTAACACGGGCAGTATAACGGTCGAAGTTAGGACCGGCACCTACCATTGTTCCTTCTTGTCCATAGTAGTCGAGTGCGATGTTGTAAGTATTGTTGTCGCCACCGCCTGAGATGTTGACATTGTGATTCTGTCGAATACCAGTTTTGAACGACTCATCGAACCAGTTTGTGTTAACTTCGCTAGGATCGATATATTTTTCACTTGTAGGATTGTATCCTGCAGGAACATCCATGCCACTATTTCCGAATGCCATGGTAATGTATTCACCATATTGGTACGAATCCATAACATCGTACACTCCTTTCTTTACTTGGTCGAGGCCATAGTAGCCCTTGTAGTCTATCTTCATGGCCTGATTCTTCTCACCTTGCTTTGTAGTGATGATAACCACACCGTTGGCAGCTCGCGAACCGTATATTGCGGCAGCAGAAGCATCCTTAAGAACCTGTAGCGTTTCGATATCGTTTGGAGAGAAGTCGCGTATTGTTGTTCCCATGGGTACACCATCGACAACGTAGAGAGGTGCGGTGTTACCAAACGACCCTATACCACGAATACGTACAATAGGGTCGGCTCCCGGTTGTCCGTCGGTTGTAATTTGAACACCGGATACTTTTCCCTGGAGCATGGTTGAAATATTTGAGTTTGATACTTTCTTCATCTCTTCAGTGTCCACAATGGCAACTGAACCTGTAAGATCAACCTTGCGTTGTGTACCGTAACCTATTACCACCACCTGATCGAGTTCTTTTAAATCTGACTGTAATGTGATGTTGCCAAGTTCAGTTTTTCCACCAACGGTTACTTCAGTACTTTTGTATCCTACAAAAGATATTATCAGCGTAGCATCTGCAGGAACAGAAAGAGAGAAGTTACCATCAATGTCGGTAATGATACCACTGGTGGTACCTTTTTGTTGTACGGTTGCGCCTGGAAGCGATTCACCGTTTGCGTCAACAACTTTACCTTTTACTGTTATTTTATCTGCCTGAGTTATTGACATCTGTTCGGTATTGCTATTGCCTTCTGCATACACGGCCGGTACCAGTGCCAACAACCCCAACAGGATTAAAAATGTATATTTCATAATATGAGTGTTTTTATTTTTAGTGATTAGCCTACTTTAAAACTATTATTTTATTGTTTCGCCAGGTTTCAGTGCTTTGCTAACCATAGCTGATTTGAGATCTGGTGAGGTTTCAGCTGAAATTTTTAAAGATATTTCAACTGTAGATCCGTTCATATCTGTTAGAAAATTATCCCAATTATAGTTATTGACAATATTGTCACCTACATAGTAATCGCCCCAACCATAAGCATCAGCACGTAATACAAAGCATTCTTTGTAACTGTTGCTTTCGCGTACATGTCCGTTAGTTAATGCAATAACCCAGTTATGCCAATTCTCTAAACCGCTAGAGTGGTTCACAAACTTGTAGTGGAAATATCCTTCTCCAATTACAGATGTATAATTACTAAATGCAGTCCACCAGAGAGTAGTATTATCTTCTAAGCCAATAATTGCTTCTTCTGTATAAGGATAATACCATGCAACATCGTTTAGAGTGTCGGCAAGAGCACAATAATACGTATCGGCCGGATCTATTACCATGTGTCCACTTTCGATAATCAAAAATGAACCGTACCCCCCATAAGGAAGTCCTTCTACAAAATAGGTATATGTGAATACTTCTTCATCTGTTGTTGTAATAGTTGCTGTCATATCAGTTCGGTAGGTTAATCCTCCTGTAACCTCAGGTTCCTCCTCCTCAATCTCTTCAACATCACCACTATCCCAGTTTTCATCTAGTTCAAAATCGGGAATAAACTCTTCTAATGGTGGATTAAGTGTTTTATAAAACACAATGTGACAGTTCTCCAATGTCCAGAAAACTCGAATAGGCTGATCTTTAATGCCATCTTCTATTATGTAGAACGATTTTGTAAGCTTTCTGCCTGATAATGCAGTCATATCAACATCCACATATATAGAATCTCCTCCACGTGTTATCTGTGCAACGCAATCGGCACCATTCATTAAATTGATATACTCAGTATAATCATCATTATCGGTAGCCATGTCGTCATAGTTTGTTGTTTGTTGTTGTCCATGGGTATCGCCCTCATTTGAGGTATTCCACCCTTCGCCATTTTCAGTTCCCCAAGCGAAGTTGCTGTAGTTATCGGCTCGCCAAATGGCATATTCAACATAGCCATCGCCACCACGGGGCACATCATTGGTTATTGCTTGTACCCAATTACACCATACATTGTTACCACTGGTAAAGTTTTTGAACTTTACGTAAATAGTATCTGCATTATTCTCCGAGCGATAATATTTTGAAAGACCTCCCCACCACCCGGTAGAATTATCTGTTGCGCCTATTTGATAAACATCATCAATAAGGCGAGCTTCCATAGCGGCAGCCTCAGCAGCTGCAATAGAATCTGCGATTTCCTTTTCTCGTACAGAGATATTTGCAATTGAGTCGATCCTGCTCTGTAGGTCAGAGGGCGCATCAATTGAATAAGGATCCAACTGTTCGCACCCAACTAAGCCTAATAATGCAAAAATCGCTGCGCATAAAGCACACTTTATCAGTTTAGTTGTTTTCATAAAAATAGATTTAATTAAGTTTATTATTTTTAATGTTATATCTGAGTAGTTAGTCTTAAAACCAACACTCTGATTTAGTTCAAACTAGAAATAGATTGACATACATAATTAATGAACGACGTTGAGAGCACTTAGAATATTCTTCCTATCTCATACTCGGTGTAAAAGTAGTTTTAACGATTCTTAACACAGTGTACTGATAGATATTTGGAGTGGACAATTTGATAAAAGTGTAAAATAGCAGTTCTGTATTATAGTTATCCCCCTTCACTGAACATTTTTTTCGGGTAGAAACTTCCAGTAACGACGGGGCATATGATTTTTTTGACATTTTAAATTTACACGTTCCATAATCGTAATGTTACGACAATAATTTGACCACAAACGCTGATAATCAACCTCGCCTTCTTCAAGCATATCCGTCCGCACTTTGCTGTCGCTTACATTGAACATTTTATCCATCAATTTTACTTCGTCAACGGTTCGCTGGTTGTAATAAAATCCATAATCGCGTTTCATATCGTAAATAAGCCATTGCTGATCGGCAAAACGGCTCTTAAAATGCTTCAAAATCATGGGCAAAACATCGTAAGAAGGACGAATGCCCGAAAAATAAATACCATCTTTAGTTAACTGAAACCTGACAAATTCTATCATTCGCATAGCTTCTTGCGTCACTCGTCGCGAAGCTTTGCGAACTGCCAGAATTTTTTCATCGGCATAATTGCCCTCAACCGGCACTGGCGAAGCAAACGATAAGCGTGCAAAGTGCAACAGAAACATTTCGATACCACTTTCGCCCGACAAATAAGCAAGAAACGGCAGTTGGTTAAGTTCCCTCGATAGTTTCTTTTGCCAGCCTGCCCAAACTCTCCGCGAATGTTCAACATTTGTTGCAACATGCACCACCTCGCAAAACAAAGCCGACTGAAATTTATCTTCAGCAAAAATATCCATAGGGTCAAGTTTATGGGCATAACAATCGAACACAACACTTAAAAAACCCTCAAAAGTTCCATCGTAAATTAAAATCATTCAAACAATTCTTTTAATATTATTGTCATCTGCTTTTTTCTATTAAAGTATTTGATGTTGAAGGGAAGCTAAACAACGACAGCTGCGTTTCGCTCACCTTTGTTCGCTTCTGCGAATCCGAAAGCAATATTTGCCGTTTCAGTCTTTCGGGAGCAAGGTCGTGAATAGCCGGCGGAAGTTGGTTATTTACAATAAAATACTGCGCACGCTTCATCACTACGCCAATTTTTTTCAGATGATTTGACGTTAACCGGCCAAACCTGCGCGCCTGAATAATGCGTTGCGCCGATTGTACTCCAATTCCGGGAATCCGCAAAATCATTTCGTAATCGGCTGTGTTAACATCAACTGGGTAAAGATGATAATTGCGTAAGGCATAAGCCAACTTGGGATCAACCTCAAGGTCGAGAAACGGGTGTTCTGCTGATACAATTTCACTAGCACTGAATTTATAAAAGCGCATTAACCAATCGCTCTGATATAAACGATTTTCGCGCACCAACGGTGGTGTTTTCAAAGCCGGAAGCCTGTTGTCGTACTCGTTTACCGGTAGATAACCCGAATAATAAACGCGTTTTAGTTTTTGCTCGTTGTAAAGGTTGGTAGCCAGCGAAAGTATTTGCTGGTCGGTTTCGGGTGAGGCTCCTACAATAAGCTGCGTACTTTGTCCGGCAGGGACAAAAGCTCGTACATTTCTATATTTTTTTCTCTCTTCAGAATTCTGAACAATGCCCTCTTTAATGAGTCCCATGGGGAGAATTATCCCTTCGTGATTTTTTTCGGGAGCCAAACGTTTCAGCTCAGGATTCGTTGGAATTTCAATATTCACACTCATCCGGTCGGCATACAGGCCGGCTTCGTTTATAAGGTCGGGGCTGGCGCCGGGGATTGCCTTTAAATGTATGTAACCATTGTAACGCTGCTCCGTACGTAATTTTTTTGCAACCAACATCATTCGCTCCATGGTATAATCGGGGTTTTTTATTACCCCCGAACTCAAAAATAAACCTTCGATGTAATTACGGCGGTAAAATCCGATGGTTATGTCAACCAACTCATCGGGTGTTAAGGTCGCACGCGGACGATCGTTAGTCCGGCGATTTATACAATAGGCACAATCGTAAATACAGTTATTACTCATCAATACCTTCAACAAACTCACGCAACGTCCGTCGGCAGTAAAACTGTGACAAATACCACAGTTTAAAGCATTGCCTATCCCCTTGCCTTCGTTTTTCCGGCTACTTCCACTCGACGAGCAGGAGACGTCGTACTTAGCCGAATCAGCTAATATGTTTAGTTTATTCTGGACTCTCTCATTCATAATCACCAGTTCAATTAAAACACCACACAAATATACTAATATTTTTAGTATTCGAATGAGATAGATCGTTAGATTTTAGACACAAGACAATAGATATGTGTCTCAATACATCTATTGTATAATATCTAAATTCTAACAATCTTACCAATCCATTCAATCTTTTCAATCAAAAAACAACATCATCCAAAAAAGATATTTTTGTCTTTAATATTTTTGCGTACTTTTGCAGCAAAAATTTGAATAAAGATATGTCGAAAGGAAAAGTATTATTGTGCATGAGTGGCGGAATCGACAGTTCGGTAGCCGCGCTGATGCTCAAAGAACAAGGATATGAAATACACGGACTCACCTATCGTCCGTACGATGCCATTTCGCCGGCCTGCATGGATAAGCAAACAGGCTGCTGCACTGTTGATGCCATTTTCGAAGCCAAAGCATTGGCTAACGATTTAAATATCGATCACCAGGTACTCGACATCAGAAAAGAGTTTGACAAAACAGTCATCAACGATTTTGTACGCGAATATTTATCTGGGCGCACGCCAAACCCATGTGTGGTATGTAACCGCACCATCAAATGGGGCGAGGTTATCCGCAAAGCCGACGAACTGGGCTGCGACCACATAGCCACCGGCCATTACGCTCAAATAGGCGAAAACAACGGTCGTTATTATCTTATACAAGGATACGACGACAACAAAGATCAAACCTATTTTCTGTGGCAATTGTCGCAAGACGACCTGAAACGCACTTTGTTTCCGCTGGGACATTTAAGCAAACCCGAAGTTCGCAAAATTGCTGCAGACAAAGGCTACGAAAAAATTTCGAAAAAGCGCGAAAGCCAAGAAATTTGTTTTATACCCGACAACGATTACAGGCGTTTTATAAAAGAACGTGTACCCGATATTGCCGAAAAAATTGGAGAAGGTGATTACCTCGATATCAATGGAAAAATATTGGGCAAACACAAGGGATATCCGTTCTACACCATAGGACAACGAAAGGGATTGGAAATAGCCCTAGGACGGCCAATGTACGTAGTCGATATCAACGCCGAAAACAATACCGTTACCCTGGGCGACCGTTCCGACCTCGATAAAAAGGAACTTTGGGTGGACAACATCAACCTTATGAAATACGAAAAAATTAAAGGTGAAATTGAAGTAACCACAAAAATACGTTACAACAACAAAGGCACCTTAAGCCGTATTTCGCAACACGGAGATAAAATGAAGGTTGAGTTTTACGAAAGTGCCTGGGCCATCACTCCCGGACAATCGGCTGTGTTTTTCGAAGGACGCGATGTAGTTGGCGGTGGCATCATTTGCATGTAATAATTCATATCTTTGTACAAAAATGAACAACATGATACGAATTGCGGCGGCCATTTTTTTGTTAACCCTTTTCGCTTCAGCATTAAATGCCGAAGTTGTATATTGGGTTCAGTTTAACACAAAAAAGGGTACGCCCTACTCTATTGACAAACCCGAAGATTTTCTGTCGCAAAGAGCTATCGAAAGAAAAAACCGTCAAAAAATCACCATCGACTCGACCGACTTGCCGGTGAATCCGGTTTTTGTCGATTCATTGAATTCATTGGGATTAAAAGTGAAACATACCAGCCGATGGTTAAATGCTGCAATAGTAACAGCACCCGACACAACGCTGGTTGCTTCGCTCGTGCATCCTTCATTTATCGACAGCATTGAAATAAGAAAAAACCAGCTATACAAAAGCAGTTCATTCAAATTTTCGGACGAGGACAGTCTGCTACACAATCGCTATGGCGAGGCTTACAACCAGATTGCCATGCTCAACGGTCATATAATACACGAAAAATCGAGCGGCAAAGGCATTTGGATTGCAGTAATAGATGCCGGTTTTTCGAACGCCGACAAACTCGAGGTTTTTGACTCGCTTTATGCCCGGAACGGCATACTTGGCACACGCGATTTTGTGAACCCGGGCGGCAATGTTTTCGAAAGCAACTGGCACGGAACCTCCGTTTTGTCGGTAATGGCAGCCAATCAACCCGGCAGTTTTACAGGCACCGCCCCCGATGCATCGTACTGGCTTTTGCGTGCCGAGGATGCGCCAACCGAATATCCTGTTGAAGAAGATTACTGGATAATTGCTGCCGAGTTTGCCGACAGTGTAGGGTGCGACGTAACCAACACCTCGTTGGGCTACACCACTTTCGACGACCCGTTTTTTAACCATACCCACAATCAGTTCGACGGCAACACTCTGCGCATTTCCAAGGCAGCCAATATGGCCGTTGAAAAAGGCATGGTGGTAGTTTGCAGCGCCGGAAATTCAGGCCGTGATAACTGGCGATATATTTCAGCACCTTCCGAAGCCGAAAAAGTGCTTTCGGTAGCCGCTGTTACTGCCAACGGTGATACCGTACATTTTTCGTCGGCTGGTTTTGCAAATGCTGATATACAAAAACCCGACATTGCAGCTATGGGCTCCCAAACAACCGTTGTTTCGCAGTTTGGAAGCGTTGTCCGTAGCAGCGGAACGTCTTTCTCTTCGCCGGTTATTGCCGGCATGGCAGCATGCCTTGTCGATATTTTCCCCGAAAAAAGCGCTTCTGAAATCATTGCAATGATTCGCCAAAGCGGCCATCTCTTCCCTTCGCACGATGTGAAATATGGTTACGGCATCCCCGATTTTTCAACTTTAATACAAACAGACAACAGTTCATTCCTTAATATGAACAACAACTTTTCGGCTGTCTATCCAAATCCTTTTTCATCCTTTATCAAATTTAACGATGAAAACATCTCACACATTACACTTTACAACTCAAATGGCAACACCGTTTTTTCAACCTCTGTAAACGCAGGACAAACAAAAATTTCGTCGCCTGTATTATTTAATTTGCCAAAAGGAATGTATTTTGCAATTTTGAAAAATCAAAACAAGCAAAGTATCACAAAACTCATTAAAAAGTAACCTTTTGGAAGGACAATTCACACTTCAGGAATTAAACAGTCTGGTACGCGAAAACCTAGCGTTGGCGTTTCCCGAACAAATTTGGGTAATGGCCGAAATTGGTGAACTGAAGGTAAACCGCAACGGTCATTGCTACATCGAACTGGTTGAAAAAAACAAAGCGACCGATACCATTGTAGCCCGCTCAAGAGCCACAATCTGGGCCTGGCAGTTCCGCTTTATTCAGCCTTATTTTGAAACCATAACAGGACAGGCACTTACCGCAGGATTGAACGTGCTGGTTTCGGCTACGATTGAATTTCACGAAGTATATGGATTAAGTCTGAATATTAAAGACATTGACCCGGCTTACACCCTTGGCGACATGGCACGTAAGCGCCGGGAAGTACTCGAAAGACTTGACGAAGAAGGCATTATTGACATGAATCGCGATCTGGACTTCCCCGAAATTCCTTCACGGATAGCCATAATTTCGTCGGCCACAGCTGCCGGATACGAAGATTTCATGAATCAGCTGCACGGCAATAAACCCAGCTTTAAATTCTACACTAAATTGTTTCAAGCCACCATGCAGGGCAACAATGCGCCCGAATCGATTAATTACGCGCTCGACATGGTTTATGCTTACGAAGATTTGTTCGATGTGGTGATAATAATTCGCGGCGGTGGTTCACAAATGGATCTTAGCTGCTTCGACAATTATGAGCTGGCCGCACATATTGCACAATTTCCAAAGCCTGTTTTAACCGGGATAGGTCACGAAAAAGATGAATCGGTAGCCGACCTGGTGGCTTTTCAAAAACTAAAAACACCGACAGCTGTAGCTGATTTTCTGATAGATAAAATGGAAGAAGCTGCTTTATATATAACCCAACTAGAGGATCAGTTTTTCTACGAAGCACAATCGCTTATCGACCGCGAAAAACAACGGCTCAGCGATGCATCGCGTTTGTTTAAACCGCTTATAAAATCAAATATTGAACGCAATGTATTCACTCTAAAAACACTGAGCAACAGGGTTAAACCATTGGTTGGCGAAACCATAGAACAACAACGTTACGTTCTTTCGAAAAAAAAGGAACAACTAAAAACCGGTGCGGCTGCATTTTTAAAAGACAAAGCCGGCAATTTACACAAACTAACAGCAACTACTGTTTTCACCGGAAAGATGGCAACCCGGCAAACCAGTCAGTTTTTAGATGAAAAAAAGCAGGAACTGATTTATTTAAGCCGCCGCAGACTCGAAAAAGAAAGCAGCAACATTGAGTGGCTCGATAAAAACAAACAACTCATCGACCCTGCGAATATACTGAAACGGGGATTCAGCATTACACTTAAAAACGGCAAGGCAGTAAAAAATGCCAGCGAATTAAACGAGGGTGAAATTATAGTAACCAAACTTTTGAAGGGAAGTGTAAGGTCGGAAGTAAAAAAATAGCAACATATTGGAAAAAAAAGAAACATACAGCTTAAGTAGTTGGCTGCCCATTTCGGCCAAAGAAATAAAAGCACGCGGCTGGGATAGCATCGACGTAATTCTGTTTAGCGGCGATGCGTACGTTGACCATCCGTCGTTTGGTTCTGCAGTAATCGGACGTGTTCTCGAAGCACAGGGACTAAAAGTGGCGATTGTGCCACAACCTAACTGGCGCGACGACCTGCGCGACTTCAAAAAACTAGGCAAACCCAACCTGTTTTTCGCAGTTACAGCCGGATGTATGGACAGTATGGTAAACCATTACACAGCCAACAAACGACTGCGGTCGAACGACGCTTACACCCCTGACGGACGACCCGATATGCGACCCGATTATGCAACAACTGTTTACTGTAAAATTCTGAAAGAACTATATCCTGATGTTCCGGTTTTAATTGGCGGAATTGAAGCCTCGCTTCGACGTGTAACCCATTACGACTACTGGAGCGACCAGCTTAAACCGTCGATTCTGCAAGACACAAAAGCCGATTTGCTTATTTACGGGATGGGCGAAAAACCGCTGACCGACATAGTAGAACGCATTAAAAGCGGGAAAAAAATATCCGAAATAAAGGATGTTGCTCAAACAGCATGGCTTCAACCCCAAAAACCCGATAATACCGAAGGAGATAAAAACAGCATTAAACTTTTCAGCCACGAAGAATGCCTGTCAGACAAAATAAAATACGCGAAAAACTTCAAACACATTGAAGAAGAATCTAATCGATGGATTGGCGCACGACTTACACAGCAGGTTTACAACAAATGGCTGGTAATCAATCCATCGAACCCACCCATGAGCGAAGATGAGCTCGACAAGGTATATAATTTACCTTTTACAAGATTGCCTCATCCGCGCTACAAAAACAAGCGGATACCTGCTTACGAAATGATTCGGCATTCGGTAAACGCCCACCGCGGATGCTTCGGAGGCTGTGCTTTTTGTACCATATCGGCTCACCAGGGCAAATTTATTTCAAGCCGCTCGAAACAATCAATTGCAAAAGAAATTGACGCCATTACACGCATGCCCGATTTCAAAGGCTACATCAGCGATATTGGCGGCCCGTCGGCCAACATGTATAAAATGCAGGGCAAAAACCCCGACATTTGCAAAAAGTGCAAACGCCCATCATGCATCGACCCAAATATTTGTAACAACCTCGACACTTCACATTTGGCTTTATCCGAAATTTACGAGATAGCCAAACAACACCCACAGGTGAAGAAAGCCTTTGTTAGCAGCGGTATTCGATACGACTTGATTTTTGCACGTGGGCACGATACGCCCGAAAATCTCGAATACATGCGCAACGTAATACACAACCATGTTTCGGGACGATTAAAAGTTGCCCCCGAGCATACCAGTCCCAAGGTACTTTCGGTAATGCGCAAGCCCTCGTTTGGCCTGTTTAAAAAGCTATTCCGATTTTTCGACGATGAAAACAAAAAAGCCGGACTGAAACAACAGCTTATTCCCTACTTCATTTCGAGCCACCCCGAAAGTCACAATAAAGACATGGCAGATCTGATGCTCGAAACCAAAGCCATGGATTACAAACTTGAAAAGGTGCAGGATTTCACACCTACACCCATGACTGTTTCCACTGTTATTTATTATTCCGGAGTTCATCCGTACACACTCGAACCTGTATATACCGCAAAATCAAAACAGGAAAAGCTCGAACAACAGAAGTTCTTCTTTTGGTACAAACCCGAATATCAAAAGTGGAAAAAAATTACCTGAACATATTAGCCATATACCTAATGGTGCTCATATTATTTTCCACCATCGGGTTTAACATCATCACAACCTTTTGCAGTGGCTGCGATGATGAGCATTTTGCCATTGCTATAATTCCGGTTACTCAACAAGATGAAACCTGCGAATGCTGTGGCGAAACCGATGGCAGTCATTCGTGCTGCATAACCGACACACACGACCACCAACACGAGAAGCAACATCATTCAACATCTGAATTTGCTCGCCTAAACATTGATGCCACCGAAGCAAAAGCAAAATCATTTCAGCTTCAAACAACTGTAATTACAATACAACTGGCTGCAACAATGCTCGAATTCATCCAGGCAAAAGCACAGCCGCTACTTCGTAGCACAAACAGGTCTTCCAATTTTATCCAGAAAGGTCGCGATATTCTTACCCACATTTGTGTTATGCGAAATTAAAATCGACATTAATACTTTTTGCAATATCCATTGCTACACACAATTAATGTTCAATTTTAATTTTATCACATCATATGAGAAATACATTTTTGGGAGCTTTATTACTCCTTTCTGTTTTGTCGCATGCATCGGGCAATTCAATTAAGGGGGTTGTAAAAGAGAAAGCCAACCCTGACCAGCCCGTAGCAGGAGCAAATATTTACTGGGCAGGCACTTCGCACGGCACCACTACAAATTCCAATGGTGAATTTGAGCTTGCACTACACAATAATTCAACCATGGATGCCGTACAAACCACAAAGGTTACCACGGCTGAATTACAAAAAGCTGCCTGCTGCAATCTTTCAGAAAGCTTCGAAACCAATGCATCGGTCGATGTCAGTTTTTCAGATGCCATAACCGGTGCAAAACAAATTAAAATGCTGGGGTTAGCCGGCATTTATGTACAAACTATATCCGAAAACACACCTTCGGTTCGGGGAATGGCTTCACCTTACGGGTTAGGGTATATTCCTGGCTCATGGATGGAATCGATTCAAATTTCGAAGGGAACTTCATCGGTAAGTAACGGCTATGAAGCTGTTACCGGTCAGATAAATGTTGAATTCAAAAAAACTCATGGCACCGAACTTCTGCATTTAAACATGTACGGCAATGATGCGCTGAAAACCGAAGCCAACTTCAATTACACGCACCGCTTTACCGATAGTGTTATGACCACTATATTCGTACATGGCGAAAATCAAAGCAAAGAAATCGACCTTAACGGCGATAATTTTCTCGATTTGCCCAACGTAAAGCAAATAAACGTTATGAACCGCTGGAATTTTATTCCAAAAAACGGAGGACACCGCGAGGCAGGTTTCAAAATTCTTGACGAACAACGTCTTACGGGGCAGGTTGGAGCTTTCAGCAACAACAACGACAATAGCAATCTGTATGGTATTGAAATAGGCACCCGCCGTTATGAAGTTTTTGCTAAAAACGGTATTCTTTTCGAAAAACCGGGAACAAGTCTGGGCATTCAGCTTTCGGGAAGTTACCACAATCAAAAATCGGTTTATGGCGCGAAAAGCTACAATGGCAAACAATACAACGGCTATGTTAATATGATTTACATGGGCAACTTTGGCAGCGATTTACATAGCTATAAAACCGGTGCATCACTTATGGCCGATTCGTATAACGAACTACTCAATGAGGCCACATTTTTGCACGACGAACTAGTGCCAGGCGTATTTTTTGAATATAACTATCACTTGCCCAATAAACTGAACGTATTGGCAGGAATCAGAACCGACCATAGCACAGTTTTCGGCACTTTTGTCACCCCGCATCCATGCCAAATGGAACATCACCAACTGGCTAATATGGCGTGCATCGGCAGGTAAAGGATTCAGAACATCGATACCACTGGCCGAAAACAGCTACTTGCTGGCCAGCTCGCGCAATATTGTTATCGATAACGACCTGCAACAAGAAGAGGCTGTTAACGTTGGCACAAGCTTAAGCGCCAATATTCTTGTTGGCGAAAGAGAACTTTCGCTAACATTCGACTACTACCGCACCATATTTGAACAACAAGTAATACGCGATACCGATAGCGACCCGCACATGATTCATTTTACAAATCTCGACGGTAACTCGTACTCAAATGCATTGCAAGCCGAATTGCTTTATGAGCTATTCGAAGGTTTTACATTCAATGCTGCTTACCGTATAAACGATGTTAAGCAAACCATTAACGGGCAGCTGCGTGAAGCTCCATTGCAAAGTAGCTACAAAGGCATGCTTAGCATGAGTTATGCTACCCGGCTTGATAAATGGCAGTTTGATTTAACCGGATAGTTTAACGGAGGTGGTCGCATACCTGACCCCGCAACGAACAATCCTTTATGGAACGAAACATTTGATCCATTTACTGTGTTAAAAACATCAAGGACAATATTCCCTACGAAAAAGGCGTTAAGGACTTGAAAGTTTCGCTCGACAAAAAAGAATGCGATGTAACTTTCAAAGAAAACAAAACAAATGCAATCAAATTAGTTGAAGCATTTAACAAATTAGGTTACACTGCAAAAATTAAGAAAGACAGCACTAACAAAGAGCAGGAGACAGAGAAAACGGAACATAGAAGTCATGATGGACAACATAACGATATGAACGATTAAATGCTTTTTGTAAGGCTGGAATTTTAAGAAGGCTGCCATTGGTAGCCTTTTTTTTTACAAACATTAATTTTTTTCATTTTTTTCTTGTATGCTCGATGATAAAGCATATATTTGTTGCGTTAATTTAATTTATTACAATGAAAGAAGGTACAGTAAAATTTTTTAATGAATCTAAAGGTTATGGATTCATTACAGACAACGAGTCAGGAACAGAATATTTTGTTCACGTTTCAGGTTTAGTTGACGAAGTAAAAGAAGACGATCAAGTGTCATTTGAAGTAACACAGGGTCGTAAAGGTCTTAACGCTGTAAATGTTAAACTACTATAATAATAGTGTTTAAATTAAAAGTGATTGACTGCCCCGGTATTTATACCGGGGCTTTTTTTTTAATAATTTGCCATGAAACTTCAATTTACACCTGTATCAGATCAAAACGACAGTCTTCTAAAATATGTCATTATTGTTTCACGATACAACAACAAATGGATTTTTGTTCAGCATAAACAACGAAAAACCTACGAAATACCGGCCGGTCATATCGAAAAAAACGAGCTCCCATACGAAGCAGCTAAAAGAGAACTTTTTGAAGAAACCGGTGCTCTCAAATTCGAACTAAGTGATTTATCAGATTACTGCGTACAGTCGGAGAAAAAAGAATACGGAAGATTATACTTTGCCGAAATTGAATTGCTAGGCGACCTACCCGATTATGAAATTTCGAGCATCATTATGACGGAGACTGTTCCGGAAAAGTTAACTTATCCAATACTCCAACCCTTATTTTTCGAATTTGCAATTTCGAAAATTGAAAAAACAAAAATCAAATAAACCACAAATTCATAATGCTTTCGTTTACCTATAAAACACTTGTGAATATTAACTATTTACAAAAATATAGTACATTTTCGATTTTTCTGACTTTTTTCTAACAACATAGGATAAAAATATATTTTTGAATATTGGCCAAAATGCAATGATTATTACTTTTGTAGATTCAAGCTTCAATTAAAAATCAAAACATTATACTGAACAGGTATGGAAACAGGATTCAAAACAATTGATTATATCGTATTTGCGGTATATGCATTGGTGATAATAGGCGTTGGCCTATGGGTATCGCGGACAAAAGACGGTAAAGAAAAAACTGCCGAAGATTATTTTTTGGCGAGTAAATCACTTCCATGGTGGGCCATTGGTGCATCGTTAATTGCGGCCAATATTTCAGCAGAACAATTTATCGGCATGTCGGGCTCAGGTTTTGCTATTGGTTTGGCAATTGCCTCATATGAATGGATGGCTGCTCTGACATTAATTATTGTAGGTAAATACTTTTTACCTGTGTTTATCAATCAAAAGATTTACACCATTCCCGAGTTTGTTGAAAAGCGTTATAGCACCAACCTAAAAACAATTTTAGCGATCTTCTGGATTCTATTGTACGTATTTGTAAACCTCACTTCAATTTTATACTTAGGAGCACTTGCTCTCGAAACAATAATGGGTATTCCACTAATTTACGGTGTAATTGGGCTGGCTCTTTTTGCCGCTACTTATTCGCTGTACGGCGGGCTTTCTGCTGTAGCATGGACCGACGTAATTCAGGTTGTGCTTCTTGTTTTTGGTGGTTTTATCACAACCTACTTCGCTCTCAATTTTCTTGGTGCCGAAAATGGTGTTTTGGGTGGATTCAAACACTTGATGGACGTTGCTCCCGGTCACTTTGAAATGATACTGGATAAATCAAATCCTCAATACGTTAATCTGCCTGGCATTGGTGTACTCATTGGTGGTTTATGGGTGGCCAATTTGTACTATTGGGGTTTTAACCAATACATCATTCAGCGTACGCTCGCAGCAAAATCGTTGCGCGAATCACAGCGCGGTATTGTATTTGCCGGATTCCTTAAATTATTGATTCCTTTTATTGTTGTAATTCCTGGTATTGCCGCTTACGTTATGACTAACACTCCAGATGTAATGGCTCGTTTAGGAGAAGCCGGGCTTGTTAACCTGCCTACTGCAGACACCCCCGACAAAGCCTATCCATGGTTGTTGCAATTACTGCCTGTAGGCATCCGGGGTCTGGCTTTTGCCGCATTAACAGCAGCAATTGTTTCATCGCTGGCATCTATGCTTAACTCTACCTCAACCATTTTTACCATGGATATTTATAAGCCTTATATCAATCCTACGGCTTCAAACAAAATTACGGTAAGAGTTGGACGTTTATCAGCTGCTGCTGCCCTGGTTATTGCAGCCCTTATTGCACCACAACTCATAAATCTGGGACAAGCATTTCAATACATACAGGAATATACCGGGGTGGTAAGTCCTGGCATACTTGCAGTGTTCCTCATGGGCTTATTCTGGAAAAAAACAACCAATAAAGCAGCAATTTTAGGTGTAATTTCCTCTATACCTGTAGCACTGTTCTTCAAAATTGGCCCTAAAGGCTGGGCTGCAGGTTCATCATTCGAAGGTGTATTCCCAAACCTTCCATTCTTAGATCAAATGGGTTTAACATTTATTATTACATCAATTATTATTATAGCAATAAGCTACTTCCAGCACAAAGGAACTGATGACAAAAAAGCTATTGAGATTACAAAAGCAACCTTCAAAACCGGACAAATATTCAACGTTAGTGCTTACGCCATTATTTTGATACTGGTAGCACTTTATGCAATATTTTGGTAAGTAATTGCAACGATAAATTTGGAGGGTGACTAAATGGTCATCCTCTTTTTTTGAACTAAACATTGGCTCATTTTCATTACCTTTGTATCTACATTTGAATAAATATATTGCCATGCCCAACCGCATACGAAACCGTAGAATATCGCAATTGCCCCCCATGGAAGGATACAAGCCTTTTGGTGTGCCCATGCGCGACCTCGAATCGGTTACCATGTTTTACGAAGAATATGAAGCCATACGTCTGGCCGATTACGAAGACCTGAGCCAACTCGAAGCTGCCGAACGCATGAACATTTCGAGGCCTACGTTCACACGCCTGTACGATAAAGCCCGCAAAAAAATATCGAAAGCTTTTGTCGAAGGTAAAGCCATTATTATTAAAGGCGGGACATACGAAACCGATGATTACTGGTACAAATGCGACGATTGTAAAGAAACCATTTCGACACTAAAGCCGCTCACGCAGTGCCGCAATTGCGAGTCAGATAACATTACATTGCTTAATGAGCAACAACGGAGACACAAAGGCCGTGGACGCATGCGCAATCAAAAGTAACATCGATACTTATGAACAGCTACATACAAGTTTACACCGGCAACGGAAAAGGCAAAACCACCGCTGCATTTGGACTGGCACTCAGGGCAGCCGGAGCCGATAAAAAAGTATATTTTGCCCAATTTGTAAAAGGAAAAACGTATTCCGAAATCAAGGCTGTTGAACAATGGCTGCCATCGGTTACAGTAAAACAATACGGGCGGGGTTGTTTTATTGTAAAAGAACCCGAACAGGCCGACATTGATGCTGCACGTACCGGACTTGCCGAAATAAAAGGTATTCTACAATCGGGGCAATACCAACTGGTTGTTCTCGACGAAGCCAACATTGCCATATATTACAAACTTTTTGGTGTTACAGAATTACTCGAAGTCATTAAAGCCCGCCACCCCGATACCGAAGTTGTGGTAACCGGCCGTTATGCGCCGCAAGAACTTATTGATGCTGCCGATTTAGTTACCGAAATGAAGGAGATTAAACACTACTATATTCAAGGGATTGAAGCGCGAAAAGGAATTGAGTTTTGAACTATCCCTTTTCCGAAATATCTCTCAAACGCAAAGCATCAATAATTTCAACGCACTTACCGGCAATATTCACGATACCTTCTTTTTCAAATTCTTTTATTATGCTTTGAGCCACATCACTGAAATACTTGGCCGGCCCCAACCACCGCATTACCCGCGAACGTGGTACCTGGCTCAATGTTCAAAACCGTTTGGCCATGCCCGTTTTTCACCCTGCAGCCCTGTTG
>JAQICD010000051.1 GCA_027858715.1 Prolixibacteraceae bacterium | reverse complement strand
GCACCAATAATGAGGGCACGTATGATGGTTTTACGTCCGTTCCACAGCTGTTTGGCCAGCGCCAGAAGATCAATTTCGTCTTCTTCGGTATGCTGTTGTTTTATTTCTTCGTTGCTCATTTTTAATTAGTTATTTGTCATTAGTTATTAGTCATTAGTTATTAGTTCCCGAAGCAAGTTTCCCGATTTTCGGGACAGGCAGGGACTGGTCGCTAAAACGCCCAGCATTGGTCATTAGTATTTAAAACTAATTATGAGTTGTTTTGCTTCGAGTAACGAGTATCAAGATAAAAAGTACAACGTTCCTAAGTTCATGAGTTCATAAGTCCATTAGTACCTAAGTACATGAGTACATGAGTACATGAGTTCCTGAGTTCAAAGTAAAAAGTTCCTGAGTAAAAAAGTCAAAGGTCTTGAAACTCGTAACTTTCCAACGTTCCAACTTTTTTGTTGCGGGCTGCCATACATTGAGCGTTTGCCGTGTCGCCTCCTATGGTTGTATTTCCTTCCCGAAACGAGTTCGGGACCAGTCGCAAGCTACTGGCGCATGACGGCGTTCTGCGGGAAGGGGATTGGGGACAATTACTTATACTAATTTTTTCACTTCGCTGGTTATTTTTTCTTTTATATTTTCCCAAGCGATTGATTTATCAAACAAAAGTGGTGATGCTTCAATTTCAGCATCGTCGAAATAGGTTAAGCTTTTAAGCACCATAAAGTCGGAACCATCGTTGTGCTTTTTGGAGTAAAAAGAAAGTATTTGTTCTAAGGAATATTTTTTTAACAAATAATATAAATCGATAAAATCTTTTTTGCTTCCTCTGTTTGTTATTGCAGATAGCTTCATTGCTGCAATGTCTTTATCGGACGCCATAATAATATGTTTTTCGCATATTTCGTTGTCGATCCAAGGGTATGGATAATTCACAATGTCAACTTTTACATTATCAATCATTGCAATCAGAATATTTGAGGACTGTTTTCGTATTTCTATTTTATATCCTTTGTTTTTTATCGATGCAATTATAGATAAAAAATCTTCCTGTAGATTGTAAGCAAAAAAGTCGAGATCAACAGATATGCGGTGTCCTATTTGCAAGGCTAAACTTGTTCCACCAACCAAACGGGTTTTATTTAAACCCTTAATATTTTGGAGAGCTATTAAAAGTTCCAGTGTTGAGGGGTCGATTGTTTCAAAGTGTAACATCTGAAATTTTCTTTTTTAATTCCACTGATCATACTTGTAAAAGACAAAGAAGTTGAATCTAAACTCCGTACTTTTTGCATTTCGCTTCCAATGGTATGCGTACCATATAAATTTTTTATTATTTTCCAATCGCTTAATGTTCCAAGTTCTAATACTCGTTGAATAATAAATCGTTTATTTTGGGTTAAATCCAGTGTTAAAACATCGATATCCCAAAATAGGTTAGGTGAAAAATTTTGATTCGATATTTGGGTATTGTTTGGCATACTTGAATATATTTTGAATAATCAAAAATAACAATAATGTAGATTAGTTTCTAGATTGTTGACGGTTTATTGTGCAATAGTACATGAGTTCAAAGTAAAAAGTTCCTGAGTACATGAGTTCATAAGTCAATTAGTACTTAAGTTTGCTGTGCATGTTCCAAGCAGATGATGCCTTTATTAGTTGGGATTTCTCTCAACGATAAAAATCGGGATCGATATGACAGGTTTATTAGTCAATAGTCATTAGTCGGTTGTCAGTTGCTGGATGCTGGTTGTTCAAAGTGACACGGCATCGCTTTTATGGTCTGATGGGTGTGGCCGGTTTTTGACTGTGCGTTTTTGTCCCGGGGTTAAAACCCCGGGTAATTGATATGTAATTCGTGCCTTGTTTTGAGATGACACTAATATTGTTATTAATTAGTGAAAAGTGCCTGAGTTTCTGAGTTCCTAAGTGTGTTTCAATTGCTTTCCATCGATTTCAACTGCCTTCGATTGCCTTCCTCTTATAAATTTTGTGTGGGGTCGAAGCGTATTTCGGGCAGTATTTTGAGCAGCATTTGTCGTACGGATTCGTCCATGTCGGGGTTGGTGTTTTCAACTTCGAGGAACGGGTTTTTGGGTACTTCGAATGGTGCGCTTATACCGGTGAAGTTTTTTATTTCGCCGGCCCGTGCTTTTTTGTACAGTCCTTTAGGGTCGCGTTGTTCGCATACCTCGAGGGGGGTATTGATAAACA
>JAQICD010000018.1 GCA_027858715.1 Prolixibacteraceae bacterium | reverse complement strand
ACACGGGTAAGCTGTGTCATCAGCCCATTACGAATATAGCTGTCGTATTCCGCTTTGTGGGCTTCCATATCGGGTAGCAATCCAAGCTCAACAGTTTTCTTGTCGCCCATGTAATACAGAGCAAATAGGTCGGCACGGGTTTCTTCAATTGGAGCGCCGTAAGCCTTCAGCTCGTCGCCGGCCACACCGGGGAGTAGCTGTCCCGAGCCATGTCCCAGACATTCGTGCAGGTCGGTGTGCAGGTTACCGGCCTGGAAACCGTATTTCCGTGCACGGTCAATTTCTTGTTGAGAGTAAGCAAACTCTTCAAGAAAACCATTGCCTTTTGAGGCCTGATCGTATGCGTAGGTGATATTTTCGATGGTTACCGATTTCGATCCGTGCTCTTTACGAATCCAGTCGGCATTGGGAAGATTGATGCCAATTGGCGTGGCCGGATAACAATCGCCACCCAGCATTGCAGCAGTAATAACCTTGGCGGTTACCCCTTTTACTTTTTCTTTTTTGAAGCGTGGGTCAACCGGCGAGTGGTCTTCGAACCACTGCGCATTTTCGCTGATAATTTCGGTGCGGTGTGTGGCTTCAATATTTTTAAAATTAACCACGCTCTCCCAACTGGCTTTAAGTCCCAGCGGGTCGCCGTAGGTTTCTATAAAACCGTTTATAAAATCGATGTGTGAATTTTGATCAGCCAGCCATGCCACGTTATACTTGTCAAACGTTTCGAGGTTGCCGGTTTTGTAGTAGTTAATCAAATGCTCGATGACCTGTTTTTGTTTATCGTTTTCGGCAACGGTAGCTGCTTTTTCGAGCCAGTACACGATTTTTTTGATGGCTTTGGAATAAACACCGCCAACTTTCCAGACTTTTTCTACCAGCTTGCCGTTTTCTTTTTCGAGTCGGCTATTGAGTCCATACGAAATGGGTGTTTCATCATCCGGGTCTTTCATATTTTCGTAAAAAGCTTCAGCTTCGGTTTGAGTCACATTTTCGCCCCAGTAATTGTTGGCCGATGTTGCAATAACATCTGCATCTGATGCCTGGTTTACCCTTTTGGCATCAACCGAGGGGTCGAACATAACCGGCACAAGTGTTTCTTCAATAAACTTCACACTTACGGGAAGTTTTGACTCATCAATACCGGCAATCAGCGAAAGGAAATAATCGCTGTCGAAACCAGGCTCAAACTTATCGGTTGAATAGTGATGGTGAATACCGTTTGAAAACCAAACCCGCTTCAAATACACTTCCAACGCTTTGAAATCACCGGCAGTTCGGTCGCCCCCGTAGTTTTCGTAAATGGCCTCAAGCGTACGTCGTATGGCCAGATTGTGGCGATAGTTCTGGTCGAACATGATGTCGCGCCCTTCAATAGCGGCTTGCGACAGGTAGTACACCAGCTCTTTTTGCTCAGGTGTAAGTTCATCGAAACCCGGCATCGGATACCTTAATATTTTAAGGTCGGCAAATTTTTCTACATTGAACTGAAAATCATTTTTCGTTTCTGTTTTGTCTTCTCCTGTTTCACAGCTTGCCATAAAAAATAATGTTAGCATGAATAATATTGATACTCGTTTCATCGTGTAAGATTTTTGTGTAATTGGAATCTCAAAAATAACAATAAATGATGAAACAAAACCAAATGTGGCATTGGTAATTCTAAAACGCAAAAAAGGCTGCACGAATTTCGCGCAGCCTCTTTTTGTATAATGAATAGAATGATTAGTCGAACAATCTCATGTCGTCGAGTACGTTCATTACATCTTTAACCGATTTGGCCGAACCTTCGAGCAAAGCTTTTTCTTCATCATTGAGTTTTACTTCAATAATTTGTTCGATACCGTTCTTGCCCAATTTTACTGGTACTCCAATGTAAATGTCCTTTAATCCATATTCGCCTTCGAGATAAGCGCAACATGGGAAAATGCGTTTCTGATCAAGGACTATTGCTTCAACCATCTGTGCAGCAGCCGATCCCGGGGCATACCAGGCCGAAGTACCCATAAGGTTTACCAATTCGCCGCCACCTTTTTTAGTACGGTCGATAATAGCATCCAGTTTATCTGCATCAATCAATTCGGTAACAGGGATACCCGATACAGTTGTGTAGCGTGGTAGCGGAACCATGGTATCGCCGTGTCCGCCCATAAGTAGAGCCTGAATATCTTTAGGATTAACATCAAGTTCTTCGGCTAAGAATGCCCGGTAACGGGCAGTGTCAAGAATTCCTGCCATGCCAAATACTTCGTTTTTCGATTTTTTTGCAGTAAGATAAGCGCAATAAGTCATCACATCTAAAGGATTAGAAACGATGATGATTTTCGCGTTAGGCGAATGTGCAATTACATTTTCGGTAACGCTTTTTACGATGCCAGCGTTAATTGAAATTAGGTCATCGCGGCTCATACCTGGTTTGCGCGGTACACCTGAAGTAATTACAACTACCTCTGAATCTGCTGTTTTTGAGTAATCATTGGTTGAACCAACTATACGGGTGTCGTAATAATTGACAGGGGCAGTTTGCCACAAATCAAGCGATTTACCTTCGGCAAGCCCGTCTTTAATGTCAACTAAGACAACTTCCTTCACAATTCCCTTTTCGGCTATAGCCTGTGCGCATGTCGCTCCAACATTTCCGGCGCCTACAACTGTTACTTTCATAATATTTCCTGGGTTTTAATATATTAAAATATAGAGTTTAATGGTATTCTTTCAGCAAACAAAAATAAACCCTTTGTCCTAACAAAAAAATGACAATTAATGTTATACCCTTTAAGTTAACAATTAGATAATGGGAAGTTTTGTGTTTTTTTATGTGAATGTGATAAAATGATAGTTGTACAAAATGTTTAGGGAAAAAGTTAATGTTCGTGGGCAATTGAAACATTTTTTACACATTTTTAGACGATACATCTACACTAATGCCATAAACAAATTTTAACTTTGTGATATGTATTTTGATAAAAAGTGTTAATTTTTTTAGCTTTGAAGTTAAGAAGAATTCTTAAACCTAAATTTTCTAATTTTTAGAAGTATGGATATAAATAAAATTACTAGACAATTTTTCATTGCATTCTTAGCAAGTTTGCTTTGTATTACTGGATTTGCTCAAGGGCAAACGGTTTCCGGTAAAGTAACTGATTCTTCCGGTGAACCTTTAATTGGTGTGAATGTAACCATACCGGGTACAACAACTGGTGTAACTACCAATATTGACGGTAATTATTCGCTTTCGGTACCTGCCGATAGTCGATTACAGTATTCTTTCATTGGTTATGTAACTCAAACCGTGAACGTTGGAGCTCAGTCAACCATTGACATTATTTTAGTTGAACAATCCCTTGATATTGACGAGGTGGTTGTAGTTGGTTACGGTACTATGAAAAAGGCCGACCTAACAGGTTCGGTTAGTTCTATTGATCCGGAAAGCCTTGTAAAAAAAGGTACTTCAACAATGATGGAGTCGTTGCAGGGGCAGGTTCCGGGTGTGGCTATTACACAGAACAGTAGCCGTGCCGGTGGTGGATTTGATATTCAGATTCGTGGTAACCAGTCAATTGGAAATAGCTCAGGCCCTCTATATGTAGTTGATGGTATTGTAGTTAGCGATATCCAGATGCTGAACCCGGCTGATATCGAACGTGTTGATATTTTGAAAGATGCTTCATCTACAGCAATTTACGGATCGCGTGCATCTGAAGGTGTTGTTTTGGTTACTACCAAATCGGCCAAAGAGCAGGGTGGTAAAGCCAGAAAACCTACCATCTCTTATGATGCTTATGTAGGTTCGCGCCAGGTAGCTCATATGCCCAACTTTATGAATGGACATGAGTTTATGTCATTTCGTTTTGCCCGCTATACCGATAAGGTTGGTCGTCTGGGCTTAGGACTCTTACCTCGAACAGACGGTAATGTAAATTACCAAATGAGACCTGCAAATTTGCGTACAGCCTTACTTACTAACTATACTCCTGAAGTTGATGGTGACGGTAATTATATGGTAGGCCCCGATCATTGGGATCACTATTATCCCGATGGAACAGGTATGTCGAGAGTAGAACAAATGATGGCCAATGGCGAAACAAACGACTGGCCGGGATTGGTAACTCAAAATGCTATTCAGCAAAACCATTTTTTAAGTGTAAGTGGTGCTACAGAAAATTCCAACTATTACTTTGGTGTTGGTTATCAACAAGACCAGGGAATTTTCCTAAAAGATGATGAAAAGCGTTTCAATATTAAGTCAGCTATTGACACTAAAATAAATGATGTATGGAATGCAGGGATGTCATTAAACCTTGCCCGTACAACCAATGAGTGGGGTAGTGATACGGGAGTAGAAAACGCTTTTTGGTCAAATCCTTACTTTATACCCAAAGACGAGGAAGGAAATTATCTTCTCCAGTCGGGTAATACTTCAGCCTTAAATACGGCTAACGGCGACCAGTTTTCATCGTTAATTAATCCATTGATCGACATGGACAATACGACTTCAGGTGCGCAAAAGCTACACATATTGGGTAATGTTTATTTGTCGGTAAGCCCGATTAAAAACCTTACTTTAAAAACTACACTCTCTCCTAATGTTTACCAGGGAAGAGAACATCTTTACCAGGGCGTTGAAACTGATGACAGAAACTCAACAGGCACCGACTATGCCGAGGTAATCTCAACGAATATGTTCGACTGGACATGGGACAACCAGGTTAATTATTCGATCACGGCCGGGGATCACTCAATTAAAGCAATGGGCTTGTTTAGTATGAATAAATATTCACGCGAACGTTTTACCCAGTCTGGTGAAGATTTTCCTGCAGCAACAACTTTTTATAATATGGGTACTGCAGGATCTGTATTGGGAAGTGAAAGCGAATATACCGAATATAGCCTTATGTCGTATGCTGCTCGTTTGAATTATTCATTCAGAGGTAAATATATGTTTACAGGTACTGTACGTACAGATGGTTCTTCTCGTTTTGCAGCTGATTATCGCTGGGGTACCTTCCCGTCGGCAGCTGTTGCATGGCGTGCTTCAGAAGAAGACTTTATGAAATACGACTGGCTGGATAACCTTAAAATTCGTTTGAGCTTTGGTATGTCGGGTAACAACAATGTAGGAAATTATGCAACCGCTACTATGCCTAGTTCAACTGCTTATTATGCTTTCGCAAGTGATTTTGCTTATGGATACGGCCCTAACGGTATTGTAAATGCAGGAATTTTATGGGAAAAAACATCAGAGGTTGACTTAGGTTTCGACCTTTCAATTCTCAAAAACCGGATCAATATAATTGCCGATGTTTACAGCAAGGTGTCTGATGGTTTGTTGATGGAACGTAGCCTGGCAGTTGAAGCAGGTGGTGGTGCTACGGTTGACGACAACATTGGTAAAGTAAGCAACAAAGGTTTTGAGTTAAGTTTACACACTGTAAATGTGAGCAACCGCAACTGGCGTTGGGAAACTTCATTTAACTTTTCACGAAATGTGAATGCCATTGAAGAATTATACGGAGGTACCGTTGAACAAGACCTTGGTAACGCATGGTTTGTTGGCGAACCAGTTAATGTGCATTACGATTATTCATTAGATGGTGTGATTACAGATAAACCTATAACTGTAACCCTACCCAAGGATATTGAAAATGCCGACCTGGTAAATGGTGAGAAATTTTCAGGAAGCAAAGGCGATGTTGTAACTTTTGATCATGAATACGAATATTATTATGCTGTTTATGGATGGTATCATGGTTCATCAAAAGTGAAAGATTTGAATGAAGATGGTATTATTAACGACGAAGACAAATCGATCATTGGTAAAACAGATCCCGACTGGATTGGAAGTATCAATACCACATTAACTTATAAGAACTGGGATTTATCAGCATCACTTTATACAAAACAAAATTATATGGTAAACTCACCATTTTACGAAAAATATTATACACGTTATGGTGATCGCGGAAGACAGCATATAAATTTTGATTATTACATTCCGGCAGGTACGCCAATTTTATTGGATGATGGTACTGTTGGCGTGCAGGAAGAAACCTATTATGGAAGTAATCCTTATCCAACAGCGAACTCATCAATACCAAACACTGGTGCCGGAGAATATTTCGGATTGGCAAATACTGAATTAATGTCGTTCGTAAAAATTAAAAACATTTCATTGGGTTATACTGTTCCAAAAAATGCGTTGGATTATATTGGAATCAGCTATCTTAGGGTATATGCAAACGTGCTTAATCCTTTTGTATTTACCAATTACAGAGGGTTCGACCCCGAATGGGCCGGCTCGGATCTTGATCAAGGAGGGCCAAGCACCATTACCTACCAGTTTGGCATTAACCTTAAATTTTAAATGTAAACCAATAAAATTTCATAGATATGAAGAGGAACTTATATATATTAATTATAGTCGCAGCAATGCTCAGCTTTTACAGTTGCAGCGATTTTATGGAAGCGGACAACAAATCGAATGTCACTTCGGATGAATTTTTTAATACCGAAGCCGGATTTGAAACATTGGCAAATTATGCTTATGCACAATTAAAACCTTTATACGATGGCGCCCCTACGATACACAGCAGTGGTACCGATTTATATGTTGAAGGCAGAAACTCAATGCCCGACAATGCATTGCATGTATATTCAGGGTTAAATCCTGAAAATGCTACAGTGCGAGATTATTATATCAACTGTTATGAGGCCATTCAGGCTGCCAATTGTGTATTGTTTTATGCCGGTACTACCGATGCAAAAGATGAAATCATTAAGTTGCGTTCTGCCGAAGCTCGCTTTATCAGGTCTTTTATCTATTTAGAGATGGTACAGCATTTTGGTGGTGTGGCTATTGTTGACGAGTACGTAAATTCAATTGTCACTAATGTGCCTCGTGAATCGACTGAAAGTGTTTATGAATTTATTATATCTGAACTTGAAGCTTTAAAAGACAGCCCACTGCCAAATACCGATTTATCAGGACGCGTTACAAAGCAAGCCGTTTATCATTATTTGGCTAAGGCATATTTAACGGCAGGATGGGATCTTGATAAAAATGATTATTTTTCAACAGCAGCATCACATGCCGAAGAGGCTCTTGCACTGGGAAATGGCCTAAATGAAAGTTTTAATGATTTATGGTGGCCTTCAAAAGACAATACCCACGATGAAGTTGTTTTTGCCCTGCAATATGACAGGGTCTCATCTTCAGGTGCAGGAATTGCTGAGGCTGATAACGGTAATGGTTTACAATCATATCACACCCAGTATCTTGGAGGTGCAGAGCAAAACTATCGTCACGGATCTTCTAATTTTATTCCAACTACCAGGTTGATGATGCTTTTTGAGGAAGGTGATTCGCGTTACGAAGGATCTTTTATGACACACCTATACTGCACTGATCTTGAAACACGCAGAAATTCTGGTGATTATTATGCAATGTACAATGGAAATTCAAGTGATCGATTTGTAGCCTTTTATTATCCGCCTCATTATGCAAGTTCAGAAACCGATATTGCTGCGTGGAAAGCTGAAGATCCCGATAATAGAAATGATGCAATTGTAGTACCTATGTCAGAAAACACTGTCCTGCCTAGTGGAAAAGAAACTTCATTATATGAAGCTGCTACTCCGGGAGAAGTATTCTCATTTGTACCTGTCAGAAAATTCGACGATCCCGCATCATCTTACGATAATTCAACATGTTATCGTGATATTGTGTTGGCGCGTTTGGCCGAAACTTACCTTATTGCCTCTGAAGCATATTTAAAAGCAGGTAGTCAGGGTAAAGCCGACGATATGCTTAACATGGTACGCGAACGTGCCTTTAGTGGAAGTAGCGTTAGTTATGAAAAGTCGAATGTAACAATCGACGATATTCTTGAAGAACGCGCCCTCGAATTATTAGGAGAAAGAAAACGTTGGACAGATCTACGACGTACCAAAAAGCTGGTAGAATATAATGTGCAATATAATGATGACTTAGGTGGAGATATTGATGCATTTACTGGTAACGATGGTAATCAAAAAATACTTCGCCCGATTCCCCAAAATGCGATCGACCTGAATGAGGCCGATGTGCAGCAGAATCCGGGATATTCAACAGGTGTCGATGCCAACGATGAAGAATAAATAAGTGAAAAAGGAATGGTTGATAGCAATTGTATCATCAACCATTCCTTTTAAATTATTAACATTCTTTATGACTCATTTAGGATGAAATTTTATATTTTGCAAAAAACTGAAAACAAATAGAAATAAATTATTGTATAACTTTTAAAATTAGATGTTATGAAAAGAATTTTACTTATTGTAATGGCTGTTTTTACTTCAGTAGTGATTAACGCACAGGGAACCTGGTTTTCAGCCGCAAACGAAACAACTTACGATGCAGGAACTGAACTTGGTTTTGGTATTGATAATTTGGAATGTATGCACTCTGACGTTTCAGGTATTATTGAAAAATCTGATGAGGGAGCGCCAATTGTTGAGTATAATGGTGTAACGTATGACAATGCTGCATTTATACAAGGAAGCAATAATGGAATGTATTATGCATTTTTGCCTTCTGCCGATGGAACATTAGATCTTTCTGTTAAAATGAGTAGCAATAAATCTACTTTTGTCCTTGAAATGAAAGATGTGTTTTTCCAGGGTATGGGAATGGAAGTGTCAGATATTCAGGCTCTGACCTCGCAGATTGGAACAGCTGATATGCTTATTGATCCCAATTTTGCTGACTATCCAACAGTATATGATACTTTTAATGAAGCAGAAAAAACATGGAACGGCACAGAAAATGCACAGGAAACTGGAGATAGCCAACACATGGTATTTTCATTTCCTGTAACATCAGGAAAAACTTATGTATTTGGTTGTTTTGGTTCAAAAATCATGATTCGTGGTGTGAATTTTGCAACTGGAAATTCAGCTAAAGATATTGCAAACTTCAATGCAACTGTTGTTTCGAAGGAGTTTTACAGCATTACCGGTCAAAAATTGGTTGAACCACAAAAAGGATTGAACATTATCAAGAAAATTATGTCTGATGGTACTGTTCAAACTTCAAAGGTGATTTATCAGAAGTAATTGAATAATTTATGAAATTAAGAGGCTGTCCTAAATGGGCAGCCTTTTTTGTTTGAAAGCATGTGCTGACATTTGTTCCGAAAAGTGATTAGATTGGTTGGAGTAAATAAAAGGATGCTCTAAAACATGTCTTTGTGTAAGGTGTGATAAAATGAAATAAATTATCTTTAATAATTGATAATTTATCTCCTAATTTTAAACTAAAACATTATGAAACACAAAACACAAAATTTGCACTAATTATCTTTTTCTTTTTAGTGATTTCCTCTTTGGGGGCTAATGCTCAAATAAAGGTAAACAGTAATGGAAACATTGGCCTAGGGTGTGAACCACATGTTGTATATAATTTAAAGGTAGATGGATATTCCTATTTAGATGGAAGTGTAAATGTTGAAGGAAATACTACTCTTAATCAACTGGAGTTTCAGCATCCCGGGTGTGGTGATGGATTTATTACCGGAAATAATGGAAGCAATGAAACGTCGTTAGAGCCAGATGAACCATACATGTAATGTGGGAATCGAAGCTTATCCTTTTTACGAAGTGTATGCTTATAAATTGAAATCGGCAATGCTTAATTCCGAAACAAGCAACGATGAATTGATCAGTGCCTGTACGCTCAACCAAAACATTCCCAACCCGTTTTCCGAAAACACACGTATTGATATCACTTTGCCTGCAGAGATTTCCAATGCCAGTTTATATGTTTACAACATGCAGGGCAAACAAATTAAAGCTTACACAATACAGGATCGTGGCAATACTTCGCTTACCATAAATGGCTATGCCCTCGAAGCCGGCATGTACCTCTATGCCCTTATTGCCCATGGCAAAGAAGTGATACCAAAAAGATGATTCTAACGAAGTAAAACATTCAAATATGATAAAGAAATATTTCTTAATATTCTTCATTTTTATATCAGTGTGCTGCTTTGCGCAACACGAATTTGCACCAATTGGCGCCACCTGGTATTTTGACAATACAAACGGTCAACAAGTACTTGCTGTTGAAAATTGTAAGGCTATTGATGTTAGTAATTTAAACCGTGGAGTTTATTTTTTGAAGATACTCGATAAAGAACGAAATTTTCTCACAAAGAGATTTATCCATAAATAAAAAGCTATGAGTAGGAGAATAAATACTGACGGGTATGTTTTAATTCATCTATACCCATATTGATGATGGCAAAAAGGTCGAAACGAAGAAAATGATTTTTTATGAAGTGAAAAATATTTTTCGATAAGTGTTATGTTGATTAGTGCGTTTTTGTTAATTTTATTTACCTGTTCCTTTTCCTCTTGCTAAGTTTGAATGCAGAGGGCTAATAGACATCTTCGATTTTTAATTCAGATATTGACATCTCATGGAATAAATGTCTTTATACTCACTTCCAAGCTCTTTTTTCTGTTCTTTTTTTTTCTCTTAACTGATTTTAAACAACTACCTTTGCCCCCGTTTTAAAATACAGTTACATTATGGCAGAGAATAAGATAAAGCTCTTTGAAGAGTTCCCCCCGGTTACCACCCGGGAGTGGGAGGCGAAAATTGAAGCTGACCTAAAAGGGAAAGATTATGATAAAGCGCTGGTGTGGCGAACCATCGAAGGGTTCAACGTCAGGCCTTACTACCGAAGCGAAGACCTCGAAAAGGTGAAGTATCTCGACAATGTACCGGGGGAGTTTCCTTATTCGCGCGGTGTAAAAACCAAAGGGAACGATTGGTACATCCGGCAGGATATGAAGGTAGGTGACCTTGAAGCAAGCAACAAAAAGGCACTCGACGTACTTCAGCGCGGTGTTACTTCGCTTGGTTTCATTGTTGAAGGCCGAAACAAATTAACACTTTCCGACCTTGAAGTTTTGTTGCAAGACATTTGTCTGGAGGCAATTGAGCTCAACCTGATTTGTTGCTCAAACAAGGTAGAAAATGCCGAAGTACTTGCTCAGTTCTTAACAAATAAATACGGCAAAGAAAATACCATTAAAGCATCGGTAAATATCGACCCTGTTGGTGCAATGACCCGCAACGGTGCTTACGAAGCTGAAATAATGTCTAAAATCAAATCGTTGGTTGAAGAAACCGCTCCCCTGAAAGGATTTTCGGCTCTTGGTGTTCATGGCAAAATTTTCCGCGATGCCGGTTCATCCATTGCACAGGAGCTGGGATTTGCTTTGGCCGCCGGAGCAGAATACCTTACTCAGCTTACCGAAGCCGGGCTCGATGCAAAAACCGTAGCTCCTAAAATTAAATTCAACCTGGGCGTGGGAACCAACTACTTTATGGAAATTGCCAAGTTGCGTGCTGCACGTTTTCTGTGGGCAAAAATTGTAGAAGCATATATGCCCGGATGCGATTCTGAAGCCTGTGCTTGTGCTGCAATTATGAATATTCACAGCGAAAATACCATTTGGAATAAAACAGTGTACGATCCATATGTGAACATGCTACGCACACAAACCGAAGCCATGAGTGCAGCCTTGGGCGGCACCGATTCGATGACGGTTCTTCCTTTTAATTCTATTTACGAAGAAAGTACTCCATTCTCGGAGCGCATAGCCCGTAATCAACAAATTCTGCTGAAAGAAGAATCACACTTCGATAAAATTTCAGACCCGGCTGCCGGTTCCTATTATATCGAAACACTAACCGACAGTCTTGCAAGTGCTGCATGGAATCTTTTTGTTGAGGTGCAGGATAAAGGTGGGTATATCGAGGCATTTAAATCAGGTTTCATTCAATCTGTAATTAAAGAAACTTCAGATAAACTTGACAAAGGCATCGCAATTCGTCGCGACAGTTTGTTGGGAACGAACCAGTTTCCGAATTTTACTGAATACATGGAGAAAGAGCTTGATGCCGAGGTGTTCAAACACCATCAGTGTAAAGCCGACAATGCTATTGCTGAGCCGCTCACAACTTACCGTGGCGCCCAGTCCTTCGAAATATTGCGCTCAGCAACCGATGCCTATGCAATGAAAAACAAACGGCCACTGGTGTTTATGCTTCCCGTTGGCAAACTGAATATGCGTAAAGCACGTGCTCAATTTGCCGCTAATTTCTTCGCCGTAGCCGGGTTTGCCGTTAAAGAAGGCAAAGGATACGATACCGTTGAAGCCGGTGTAGCCGATGCCAAAAAAGAAGGTGCCGACCTTGTGGTACTATGTAGCTCCGATGAAGAGTATGCCACACTTGCACCTGAGGCTTTCAAACAACTCGACAAGGAGATTTTTGTTGTAGCCGGTTATCCGGAATGCAAAAGCGACCTAGAAAAAGAAGGCATCAAAAACTTCATCCATGTACGCAGCAACCTGTTGGAAGAACTAAAGGCATACCAAGAACAATTGATAAAATAACAGATTTTAGACATTAGATATTAGACAATAGATAAAAGACAAAATATCATGCATAATTATAAGGAAATAAAGATATGGCAAAGAGCAAGGATGTTGGTTAAGGATGTTTATTTGTTTACAAAAGAGTATCCTAAGGAAGAAATATATGGTTTGACTTCTCAGATTAGGAGGGCTGTTGTATCTATCCCGGTAAATATTGCTGAGGGTGCAGGCCGGGGTACAAATAAAGATTTCAGCCATTTTCTTGACATTGCTCGTGGTTCCTTATATGAATTGGAAACTTTGATATTGCTTTCAAGCGATCTGGATTTTATTTCTGAATCTAAAAGTGTTGACATATTGAATGAAACGACTGAGATTTTGTTAATGCT
>JAQICD010000012.1 GCA_027858715.1 Prolixibacteraceae bacterium | reverse complement strand
AAACAACTTTATTGGAGTTCCGCAAAAGCTATATGTATATTTGTTTTATATTCAATTTTTTAGTCATAATTTTTTTATTTCAATATTTTGCAATAGTGTTGATATTAGTCTTTTATTAGTCGAACAGAGAAAAAATATTGGTAAGAACTACTAGTTAAAGTATGATAAGAAGGGTCATTATACCATAGAGATACTCCACAAGAAGTATATACACTAGAATAACATACAAACCAAGCTTTATTGTGCAAATCTTGAAATCCGCTATAAAGAGGATAGTTATAAGAACCTGCCGGAAGAGCTGTAAATCCGTATTCATCTGTAGCTCCTTCATTAGGACTATTCCAATGGCTTGTTCCAGTTTCTTTAAGTTTACCGGCTGCCATATCCCTACCACCTATGTAATCAATTAAAGTATTCCACTCAGTTTCATTCGGTATGTGCCATCCGTCAATACTATTTGCAATTCTCGTTGCAGCACTCAAAGTATATAATCTACCATAAATACTGGCATTAGATTCCCTATCGTGGTAAACACGTACGCCATATTGTCCATCATCTATATCTAAATTTTTAGCCATCCAAGTTTGTGTGCCTATGGTTACTTCTTCAAATAAACTTTCCTCAACAACAACTTCTCTAACAACTTCTTCAGCCGAATAACCATCCTCTGTAGTAACAGTATAAGTAACAGTATATGTACCAGCAATGGCAGTATTTACATTATTGACAACAACAATATCATCAGTAATATCACCATATCTTGTATCACTTGCAGTTGCTCCTGCATCTGTATAAGTATCACCAACAGTAATAGATACAGAGCTATCTCCAAGTAAAGTAATAGTTGGAGTGTGAGAGTAATCTTTTATTAGGCGGACAGAACGACCATCTTCCTTAGAGTAGTCGTATCTGAACAAGTCTTTGATTCTGTAATTCAGGCGCCAGGTGTAGGCGTAGTATTCACCGTTCTCGGAAGAACTCCACCAGGCACCGGAGTACCCAACATCATGGAACGAGTCATCATAGCTGCTATAGCCACTACCCGGAAGGGCTGTAAACCCCGTTTCGTTTGTTGCTCCTTCGTTTGGACTAATCCAATGTGTAGTACCTGCTTCCTTTAATTTTCCTCCTGCTACAGAATTACCTCCTAAGTAGTTTGCTAAAGTTGTCCATTCTGCATCAGAAGGTAAATGCCAGCCATCTATAATTGCCGCAACTCTCAATGCTGCTTCCCATGTGTATAACCTACCGTAAGTTGCTACATCACCATAAGCATATATACCTCCTAATCCATCATCAATATCTAGATTAACCGCCATCCATGTTTGTGTTCCTATTGTTACTTCTTCTGGGTTGAATGAATTTTCTTCAACAACAACTTCTCTAACAACTTCTTCAGCAGCATTACCATCACTATCAGTTACATTATAAGTAACTTGGTAAGTACCTTCGGTATTAATGTCTATATTATTAGAAGTAATTATATCATCAGTAATATCACCATCTTTTTCATCATAGGCTGTAGCGCCAGGGTCAACAAATGTTTCTCCTAAAGACCAGGTTAGTGGGTTATCTCCTAGTAATGTAATTGTCGGCTTACCAGCTTGTCCTTTGGGTATTAATAGGTATTGGTACTCTTTGTCGGGGGTGAGACCACTTGCGTTAAAGGAACCAATGGTGTCGCCACAACCGGTAAGGTCGTTTATGCTTGCAGTGTAGCTGCTACAGGTTTGCTTAATGGTGAATGCTTCCGGTTCTGATTCCACACCATCGGCACGCAGTATTATGGTGTAGTCTCCAGCAGTAAGACCGGTAATGGAATCGCCTTGTTCAATAGCGTCCCATGTTGCCCGGTTGTCTTTGGTATATTCAAAACTGAGTGTTTGTGAAGCATATATGGAATCGATAACAATAACGCCATCACATGCATCGGCTGTAGTTTCGTGTTGGGCTATGCTGGCATCAAAAGTGAAGGTTTGGGGTTGGGTAATGGTAAACCAGAGGGTATCGGATGAGCAGCCTGAGGCATCGGTGGCCAGCAGGTTATGGGTGCCGACAGGTAATTCACTCACTGTTAACGAATTGTCTGTAAACGTATAGGTATTTACTCCATCAAGATTTAATTGCTTATCGCCATCGGCACCACCATTGATAGCAGTAATTGTAATTTGCCCGTCAGAAGCACCTAAGTAACTTAAGGGGCGAAGGTTTATGGTGTCGATTACCAACGCATCAGGTGCTTCTATAATGAAATTAACAGAGTCGGAAGAATAACCATCATCAACCCATAATGTATATTCTTTTGCTGAAAGTGTATCAATAACAATTTCACTTTCGTTTGCCACAACCCAGTTAGTTTTATCTAAACTATAGGTATAGCCATCTATCACACCACCGGTAATGTTAAAAGTTACTTTCCCGTTGTGCCCTCCATTGCATAAGACATCGGTAGTTGTCAACCCGGCAATCTCCAGGGTTTCTATTGCATCTATCGCTATTGGTTTCGTTTGTAAGCTAAGTCCGGGAAACAAATCATTGGTAACAACAGCATAATAATTTGAACTACTTAACGGAGTAAAAGAATAGACACAGCTGTCTGCCCCTTCAATAAGGGTTCCCCCTGCATACCAGTTATAATTATTTCCTTTTAGATAAGGAATACTAAGCACTATATCAGGATAAACAACTGTTTGTTCAGGTGCATCAATTTGTTGTTGTGGTGTATAATCATACGTTGAAATACTATCGGGCATTAACCCGGATGCGATTAAATTTCCAAAATCATACTGATTGTTATCGATATAAAGCGAAGTAAGCTTATTCAAATCATTCAATGATGTAGGTAAATCGCCTGTAAGGTTGTTGTTACGAAGATTTATTGATGTTAACTCGGATAGCAAACCGATGGAATCAGGCAAAGTACCAGTCAGCTGGTTATTATTTAAACTTATAGATGTTACACGCCCACGGGTAGTACTAACACCATCCCAATCACCAATATCTGCTTCACTGCACCAGTTCGTGTTATTGTTCCAGCCACTTCCACCACAGGCTTCATAAATGGATACCAATGCGGCACGATCCAAGTCGCTGTATGGCGTCACAATCTCCTTGACTTCGCTGGTCAGCGTCAGGTCAGGGTAACCCGTGTTGGTGATTTTACAGTAATAATGGTAGGTCTTGTCAGGACTCAGTGTATAACTGTTCGACGGTCCTTCGTACAGCAAGGTGCTGTAATAAGAACTTGTACTATTACTCTGGTACCACTGGTAAACATCCCCCTCCATATGGTCGGGGATGCTAAGCGTCACGTCAAGGTTCTGCCGTACTTCTTCCATCAACGGGACAGACCTCTGTGGCGAGTAGTAAAAACCTTCCTGACCGCCCGGTACACCTGAAGCTGCAATATTCCTGAACGTAAGATAATTATTTCGGATATAAAAACTTGTCAGGGGCAAACTGCTAAGACCTGAAGGAAGGTCACCGGACAATTGGTTATAGTACAAATTTAAACTTCTTAGTTGGCTCAACTGACCGACCGCGGAAGGGACGCTTGTCAGTTCATTATTAGACAAATCGAGGGTGGCAAGGCTGCTAAGCCCGCATAAAACAGGGGGCATTTCCCCCGAAAAGGCATTACCGTTCAAGTCCAGGTCAGACAATGCACCTAGATTCCCAAAGGAGGCTGGTAAAGCAGATAACTGGTTGTCATGGGCATCTAAATCGGCAAGGGATGAAAGGTTACCAAAGCTTTCAGGTAAAGCCGACAATTCATTGCCATAAACATCCAAACGTTCCAGGCTTTCAAGCCCGCCAATACCTTCGGGAAGGCTGGTCAGGCTGTTGCTATAAATATTCAAATAGGTCAGCTGCTTCAGGTTGCCAATACTTTCAGGTAATCCCTCTATAGCATTACGATAGAAGTTTAAACCCGTCAGCTCGCTTAAATTGCCCAAAGCTTCCGGCAAAGTACCAGTCAGCTGGTTATTATTTAAACTAATATATGTTACACGCCCACGGGTAGTACTAACACCATCCCAATCACCAATATCTGCTTCACTGCACCAGTTCGTGTTATTGTTCCAGCCACTTCCACCACAGGCTTCATAAATGGATACCAAGGCGGCACGATCCAAGTCGCTGTATGGCGTCCCTACCTGCCGCACCTCTGTCTTAAAACTTAAACCGGGATAATTACCATTTTCAATTATGGCATAGTAATAATAAGTGTAATCGGGACTAATGGTTATAGAACTACCAGAACCTATATAATCACCACTACTATAGGTGGAAGTTGTCTGATACCATTTTACATTATCTGAGCCGGAAGTGGTTGTAACAGATAAGGTGATATTTAAACCCGACCTACTATCGGAAAAAGAAAATGAAATATTTTGATTGCTATAACTGAATGAGCCAATAGAACCATCGGTAATTCCGCTGGATAATAATTCCCCAAAATCAAGATAGTTATTACTTACATACAAATATTCCAATGGTAAGCCGGTTAAATTGGGCAAATCACCATCTAAGTTATTACTGCTAAGACTAATTCTTGTAACCCTACCTTCACTTACTGTTACCCCATACCAATCATTAATGGGAACACCTTCTTCCAACCAACCGGAGTTGTTATTCCAGTTTGATCCATTACAGGAATTATATATGGCAACCAATGTAAGTGAGTCGGTTTCAAGGGTGTATTGCGACCATGCATCTTTTGTACCTACACAAAAAAGTATTAATAAAATAGTTGCTGTGGTCATTAGTTTCTTAAGGGTAAACATTTAAATATCTTTTTGTTTGTTTATCTTTTAATATATCTACCATTTCACCACCGCTTCTTTAAACGGCGACTCAAGCCTGTTAAGCCCGATGCTACGCACATAGTAATTATAGGCATGAAAGGGTTCGATATCGGTATCTTTGTAGTTAGCATCGTCGGGTTCAAGTGCAACGAGAAAGCGTAGCTTGCCATCATCGTCTATTTTCCGGTAAATCTGGTAGCATTTAATATCTTTCTGCTTTTTCCACTTCAATGAGACTTCCTTTTTCTCACGGCTCATTTTTATACTGAGCTTTTCAATATCGGCCGGCCGTTTATACACAGAAACACTAGCCGAAACCGGTCTTGCCGGTTCTGATTCCAAACGGTCGTTATCAACTACCAGAATTGTGTAATAATAGGATTGTCCTTCATCCAGATTTTTATCAATATAAACATTGGTTGAATCATCGTTGAAGCGTTGAATGGCCGTCCAGTTTTCATCACCGGGCTTTTTGCGGTATAGCACCTGTATTTCAACATCGGGGGAGTTACTGCATAGCCATTCCACCTTTACCGTTCCGTCGGCAATAGTAGTCGCACCACGTAGCAGTGCCGGTGAGGGGGGGATAACATCAGGAATTTTCAACTTAGCAGGTACCGACAAATTGGAATGATTAAAAGTTTCGTCAACCGCTAAAATCGCATATTCGATATATTCAAAATCGGTTTTCAATGTAATGGTATCAACGAAACTAGTGTCTTTAACAGGCCTTACATTAATTTCCAGGAACTTGCTATCGGTAGGTAAGCGACGGGTTACATAATACCCGTCGAGATCTTCCTCTTTATTTGAATCCCATGCAAGATGAACCACGCCAACCGAGTCGATATATCCAACGGGCTGTGCCGGTGGCTCCGGTGGTACATTATCGGGGCGCTGTACATAATACGGTGGTGCCATGCTTAACTCGTTGTGTTTACTTATTGCCCGCACAATAAAATAATTGGAATTTTCGGCAGGACATGCGAATTTCCGAAGCTTTGGATTTATTAAATCACTAATTTTTTTGAAATCGGATTTTGGCTTATTCGAATAGAGTATTTCGAAGCCTGATAAAAGATCTTCCTGCTCTTTATCAAATGTCCATTCAATTTCAACCACATCGTAATTTAGTATCTTATAATCTATAATTGAAGGCATCGCAGTCATTTTACGAAAAGCTTCTCCTTCAACAACCCTCGATGGTGGTCCAACATCTCCAAAACAATCGACACCACGTACCCGGTAATAGAAAGTTACATCATTGGGAATAGAATCGACCATGGCAGCATGAGTATTCTCTTCACCAAAGCTTCCTACCAAAGCAGTATTGTTTATTCTTTGAAAGTTTTTATTGTCCTCAGAACGTTCAACGATATATGAAGTATATTCTTCTGTTAGTTTATCATTCCACGTTATTTGTACGCTTCGGTCATCGAAATCGGCATATACCCCCCTAACTAATGGTAGCTTATATGGTTTATCCATATCGACCACAACAACAGAGCTATCTGTAATTGAATGCCGGGAATCGTTTAAGCGGATAACATATTTATATTTACCGCCCGGCAACACATCGTAATCCTCATATCCCCATCCGGCCATTTGTGCCGCTTCAAAATTAAAATCGGCAGCCAGCAACGAGAAAATATACCGGCGACGGGTATCAATAATACCATCCAGAATTTCTTTTTTGGTATTGGCACTACCCCGATCAATATCAAAAGCCTCACCCCAAAATGCCTGGGCAATTACAGCCGACATATCGTTATCCAATATACGTTCTTTCCATTCTTCAATTGGTATATGCATAACAGGGGCACCGGTAATCATTTCGTATTTGGGGGTAGGTAGCTTATTCCCGTTCTCGGCCAAGGTATATTTCTCAATAATATACCCGTTATCTCTTCCCATTTGCCAATATTCAGGATGTGTTGGTGCCCAGCGAAGTTTAACTGTCGTCTCGGAATACGATGAAGTCAGCTCAACGCTTTTTTCACTTTCAACATCCTGTGCATTGCTTACAAATACCAAACAACAGGCAATTATTATCCATACAATTTTCTTCATAAAAACTAAATCATCATTTGCACACCCTAAATATCGATGTAACTATATTTGGCAGATTTCTCTATTTTCTTTGACCTATCATTTCTATATATAAATCCAAGCTTAAACAATAATTCATAATTATCATACAGTAAATTTTCTCCAATAGTATGAACAGAACTCAAACCTGCAAACTCATAAGGAAAAATCGAGTTAAATCTCATTTCGGTATTCACATCTCCCCACGAGCGTGGAATACTCAGGTTATGATTACCATCTATATTCATATCATTTAAACTATCTAATTTAACAATAACTAAAGGGGAATCCCCATTATAACGAGAGCCAAATAATTCAACCTCACCAAAAGGTTCAGCATATTCAAACGTAAACTGAATGTC
>JAQICD010000277.1 GCA_027858715.1 Prolixibacteraceae bacterium | reverse complement strand
TGAAAAATCACCGGTTTCTTTATTGAATAATACTTTTTCACCAGGCCTTACAATCATTTTATCTTTTAACAAACCGCGCTGATTGATAAGCGTTACCTGACCTTTAACCAATACCGTGTGACTGTGTTCCTCGTTGCGGTATGCCTGTACATTAAAAACAGTTCCTGTTACCCGAACATCAATATCGGGTGTGTGGATAATAAAAGGGTGTTCTTGATCGGCTACAACTTCGCAAAATGCCTCTCCTTCAAGAAATATTTCCCTTTTGTTGCCCTTAAAAACAGAAGGAAATTCGAGTTTACTCCCTGAGTTTACATAAATGTGTGTGCCGTCGGATAAATACAAATCGGTGCGTTTTCCATAGGGAACAACAAGTTTGTTCATTGCAACTTTAATAGTCTGATCCTGTATTGATTTAATAGTGTCGGAGTTTACCACCAATGTTCCATCGCTTTCTTGTGAAATTTTAGAATTCTCTCCCAATAATGTTTTTACAGAACCATCGCCTAAAACCACATGAATCGACTCGGTATCGACAACAGCTAACTCTTCAGAATCAATAATCAAAGGTTTGTTGATGCTAAAGTATGCATAGGTGGCAATAGCTAAAACAAAAACAGCAGCAACTGCACTTAGCCATCTCCTTATTCTTATTTTGTGTTGTTTATTCTTTTGTTGTGAAAGAATATTCTGCCACATTACTTCAAAGCGCCGGGGATCAATGTCAGATTCTTGTGCCTTCATTGAATGAATGAAGCGAATCGCTTTTTTAATGGCTAATTCTTGTTCGGTGTGCTTTGTGCAATATTTCTGCCAAAACGAAACATCTTCTTTATCAGGGTTTACTACCCAGTCAACAAATGATTCATCATTAACAAAATCATCGCTTGTGTATTGTTCGTAGTGTTTCTTCATGCTTTTATGAAAACGATTACATATGTAAAAGACATGACCAATAAAAACATCATCACTTTTTTAACTTTTTTTAGATGAAACTTTAATCTGATATATTTATTGGCTACATTTAGGTGCATTTAAAATTTAATTATGAGAAAGTTACGTTACCTTTTTTTGTTTCTGTTTTTTGCTACGAGCGTACTGGCGCAGTTACCAGAACGCACTCCCGGGAATGTAAATAAATATAAAAGGATATGCCGCCAGTATATTTATGAAGAAATGGAGGGCATGTACCGGGAGCCGGGAGGTGCATTACAGTATCCGTTTTTGGCACCCGGAAGTTCACAATACATGGACATGTTGTGGGACTGGGATTCATGGTTAAGTGATGTTGCCCTGCGACAAATTTTAACTGAAAATGGAAGCCGAAAGGACAGTGCACGTGCACTAAACTATGAGCAGGGTTGTGTACTCAATTCGTTAAGTTATGGTGGAATGGATGGCTGGATACCAATTTGGATTGAGCGTGACGCGCCAAGCAGAGAAGAAATGCTAAAGAAGATCAACCCATGAAAAAGTAACATGCATAAACCAACACTGGCACAACATGCTGCTTTTATCGTAAAAACAATGAATGGTGATGCCGAATGGCTGCGCGATGAGTTTTACACATTACAAGCTTTTGTAAAACATCAGAAAACATTGTTGGGATCCACGCGACAAGTTTTATTACAGTGTTGACCTAAACTTACGACCCGTTGAAAAGCCTGACATTGAATCGCTACAACCAGGAGACCTTTATTTGCATGTGGGCCAGCCACGAACCTATAACTGCCTGATTCAACGTATCAGTATCTGGAGTGGTTTTATGGCTATGTGGGTCAATATTGCAACTCCCGAACAAGCAAAACTAATTATTGAAAATCATTTTCACGACACGTCTTCATTCAACTCCCCATCAGGCATACGTACATTATCGCCACTTGAAAAAATGTACGACACCAGAGCCAGTGGTAACCCATCATCGTGGCTGGGGCCTATTTGGATCAATGTGAATTATTTGGTATTCAAAGGATTGATAAATTACGATTATACAAATGAAGCTAAAGAATTAGCAGAAAAAACGATTATATTGTTAGGGCGTGATTTTGAACGTTTCGGGGCATTACATGAATATTACCTGCCCGACAATGGCGAACCGGTTCTGAATAAAGGATTTCAAAACTGGAATTTTTTAGTTTTAAATATGGCTGCCTGGCTCGATAATAAACCAATGGTTAGCGAATTTTAGGATATCAGGTTAGCTTTTGATTGTGCTTGTGCTTAAAAAAGCCCGGAAAGAAAAGAATAAAGAAGGTTTTCATCGTTGACCGTATGTTTTTGACAGCCCGGCTTATCGTGTTTCGGCACGACTCAACTTCCATGTCCATAATTCCGGCAATTTCTTTATAGCTTAACCCTTTGGTATAGCGAAGATAAACTGCTTCTTTTTGTCGTTTCGAAAGTCCATCAATTGCCGTTTTTAAATTAGCTCGCACACGCTCCGACATTTCATCTTCAATAATGCTTTTTTCTACTGAAAAAATTACACCAAAATCATGATCTTCTGCCTGTTTTCCATGATATTTTTCTTCGCGGGAAAGCATACGAATTAAGCGATTCCGAAACGACCGAAACAGATAGAACTGAATGTTATCGGTAGAGCTTATTTTTGAATTGTTAAAAATTGAGACAAACAAATCCTGAATACAGTCTTCAACAATGACTGTATTAGGTGTGAACTTTAATCCATACAAATAAAGTTGTTTCGAGTACTTTTCATATATGAATGAAAATGCTTTTTCATCTCCCCGAAGCATTTTCTCCCATATTATCTGCTCGTTATCTACCATTAATTACTCGTTTCAATTCTTTTTATGTGCCAATTTCGACAATAAAAATCCAACAAGAAAAATTATGGTTGTGCCTACCACAATTGTAAAATTAGTATGGAAACCACTTTGGATTTTAAGCCACACGCCATCGGTAAAATAAATGGGCGACAAACTCATCCACAAGATAACAAAAACACCAATAACAACACCTGCTACAGCATCAATATTTTTGGCTTTACGGGCCAGTATTCCAAGCAGAAACAAACCA
>JAQICD010000260.1 GCA_027858715.1 Prolixibacteraceae bacterium | reverse complement strand
CAAAAAATGGAAAAGTGGCTGGAATGCATTGTGTGCGCATGAAACTTGGCACCTTTGATTCCAGCGGACGCCGCCGTCCGGTTGAGAGCGACGAATCGTTTGTGCTGGATGCCGACCAGATAATAATTGCAACCGGGCAAACGCTCGATACCGATAAAATCCTCAATGGCACATCGCTTGAGTTGGTTAGCAAGTCGCAAATAAAATGCGAACCGCGAACCGGACAAACATCTGTTCCGTGGGTTTTCACCGGGGGCGATGCAGCTACCGGGCCTTCATCGGTAATTGAAGCGGTAGGCGCCGGCGAACGTGCAGCCGTTGGTATCGATGAGATGCTAACCGGCAAGCTTCATGCTTTTTGGCGCGAAGAAAAGGTGAACGATACCTATTTTGATCCTGATGCCGAACCGGCAAAGTATCCTCGCACACACATGGTTATGCTGCCAGCCGAGCGCCGCATGCATAATTTCGACGAGGTGGAACTGGTGTGGCCCGAAAACGAGGCCGTTCGCCAGGCACGAAGATGTTTGAGATGCGATTACGGTAATTAGCAATTAACTCCGCTGAAGGAGGAGTGAAAAAATAAAACACAAAGGTCGCTAAGAACACGAAGGATACGAAGAGAAAAAAATTATGTTTTCATTGCGTCTTTACGGTTTGTTAAAGTAAATGGGTTTTAAATTCTAATTAATATGAAAAATACGGTCTATATAAATAAAAAAGCTGTCGAGGTTAAGCCGGAAACGACAATTTTGGAAGCAGCTGCCCTTGCGGGTATAAAAATACCAACCCTTTGCCATCTCGAAGGACAAATTCCTAAAGGTGCCTGCCGAGTTTGTATGGTTGATGTTGAAGGAGCCAAAAATATGGTGGCTTCGTGTACCACGCCGGTAACCGATGGAATGAAAGTGGTAACCAATTCCCGCGTAATTCGCGAAGCACGTAAGTTTGTACTCGAGTTACTCATTTCGGAGCATTGCGGTGAATGCAAAACCTGTGTCAGGAATGACGATTGCGAACTGCAACAACTGGCGATAGAGCTGGGTGTTATGGATATTCCTTACGAAGGAGAAAAGCTGGTAACCCGCATCGACGATTCAACGCCTGCCCTGGTGCGCGATTCGGGAAAATGTATCAAATGCCGCCGGTGCCTTACAGTTTGTAACGAAATGCAGGGGATTGGAGCATTAGCCGCCCAGGGACGTGGCTTCGAGTCTGTTATAGGCCCCGCTTTCGACAATTCGCTCGAAAGAGTTGAGTGTGTGCAATGCGGACAGTGTGCCGCGGTATGTCCCGTAGGTGCCATTACCGAGAAAGAACACATAGATTATGTGTGGGATGCTATCGAAGACCCGTCAAAATTTGTTGTGGTACAAACCGCACCGGCCATTCGTGCTGCGCTTGGTGAATGTTTCGACTACGAACCCGGCACACTGGTGACAGGAAAAATGGTATCGGCATTGCGGCTTATTGGTTTCGACCGTGTTTTTGACACCAACTTTACAGCAGACCTTACCATTATGGAAGAAGGAACCGAATTACTTACACGGTTGAAAACAGCACTTGTTGATAAAAAACAGGTGGCTTTACCAATGTTCACTTCATGCTCGCCCGGATGGATTAAATATGCTGAATATTTTTACCCTGAATTTCTGGATAACATTTCAACCTGCAAGTCGCCTCAGCAAATGTTTGGTGCTGTAGCCAAAACCTACATGGCGAAAAAAGAAAATGTTGACCCTAAAGATGTAGTGGTGGTTTCAGTGATGCCATGTACCGCGAAAAAATTTGAGGCCGGCAGGTCAGAAATGTATGCCAGCGGTTTTCAGGATGTGGATTACGTGCTTACTACCCGCGAACTAGCACGCATGATAAAACAAACCGGTATCGACTTTAGAGCGCTGAACAATGAAAAAATGGATTCGCCATTGGGACAAAGCTCGGGGGCTGCCGACATTTTTGCCAATACCGGTGGTGTGATGGAAGCTGCTGTTCGTACAGCCTACGAGATTATCACAGGGCGTGAATTGCCCCTCGGAAATTTACACATCAAAGAAGTAGCCGGACTCGAAGGGGTGAAAAAAGCAAGTCTGAAAATTGAAGGCTGCCTACCCGAATGGAGTTTCCTTGAAGGGATTGAAATGAAAGTGGGTGTTGCACACGGACTTGGTAATGCACGCAAAATAATCGAAGCAATACGTGCCGGCGAAACTTTTCATTTTATAGAAGTTATGACATGCCCCGGCGGCTGCATTGGCGGTGGCGGCCAGCCCCGTTTCACAACCAATGAAGTAAGACAGAAACGCATTGAGGCAATCTATAAAGAAGACGAAGGAAAAGCGGTACGAAAATCGCACATGAACCCTGAAATAGTTCAGATTTACGAAGAGTTTCTGAAAAAACCACTGGGCGAATTGTCCCATTCGTTATTGCATACCCATTACCACGAACGAAACTAACTTAAAATGAGGTGACAAGTATCACCTCATTTTTTTTTCAATCAATTTAAAAGATGTCTAATTTTCAGCCCAAAAATTAAACATCGTTTTGACATGTATTGTGAAGTAAAACCTAAAGAATTTAGAGACATAATTCAAAGCAACATTATTCAGCAAACAGCTTTTTGGGCAAGAGTAAAAAAACAACAGGGCATTCATCCTTTTGCTTTTAGTTTTAAAGCAAAAGAGATATTAACGCAACACAAAACCAACAGTAAAACGGTTTACGACGACATCCTCATCCTCTTACAATACATCGATAACGAACACTGCATTGCCTATGCGCCATATGGACCTAAGGGCGAACCCAATGAAGAAAAACAGGGTAAATTACTCGAAGAGTTATCTGAAATTTTACGTCCACACCTTCCCTCTAAATGTATTTTAATTCGCTACGATTTACCCTGGGAAAATCTCTGGTCGAAAGAAGAAGACTATTTCGACGAACACAACAACTGGACTGGACCACCGACAGTACAAAGCCAGGAAATGAGGTTAAATTTTAACACAAAAAAATGGAATCTATATAAAACACCAACAGACGTGTTACCCTCGAATACCATCTTCTTAAACCTTAACAATAACGAAGAACAACTGCTGGGCGATATGAAGGCCAAGACCCGCTACAACATTCGTTTATCACAGCGCCGGGGAGTTACAGTTAAAACCTACAGCATGAACTATCTCGACGATTGGTATAAGTTATACAGCGACACAGCAGCTCGTAATGGCATTACACTCCACAGCAAAAAATATTTCCAAACAGTTTTCCAAACCCGCACCAACGATTTGGCATCACCGGCCGATGTACGCCTACTTATGGCCGATTATAAAAACGAACATCTGGCAGCCATGTTCCTGATTTTATCGAAAAATCGAGGCACTTACCTTTACGGAGCTTCATCAGACAAACACCGCAACCTGATGGCAACCTACGCGTTGCAATGGGAAGCCATTAAACAATCGAAGCAGGCTGGTTGTACAGAGTACGATTTATTTGGATCGGCACCCAATGCCAACACCGGACATCCGATGCACGGACTGTATCGCTTCAAGAGTGGTTTTGGAGGCAAAATGTTTCACCGAATGGGTTGCTGGGACTATCCTTTCGACATGAAAAAGTATGAATTACTAAGAGCACAGGAAGTAAATAATCAGAAATACCACAAAAACTTGTAATAGTTACAAATGTTGAATAAATTTACTCATTCTTTCAGTTGATAATCGAAAGCTGACAAAACAAGCTTAACTCAACTCTTATAAACCTAACCTTTGTGGCTATGTCTAAAACAAATCTGATTCTAACTTTACTTATCTGCTTATTTCTTTTTAATGATTGTAAAAAACCCGAAAAATCGAACGGAAGCAATACGCTTTTTAACCAAGACTGGCATTTTGTGCTCAACGATTTTGATAATGTGTCTGAAGTTGATTTCACTCATCAGGATTGGAAAAAAGTAGATTTACCACATGATTTCAGCATAGAAAAGCCTTTCAGCGAAAAAAACCCAACAGGTCCGTCAGGTGGCTATGCTTATGCAGGCATTGGCTGGTATCGAAAAACTTTCGACCTGCCGTTAACAACAATTGGAAAAAAAGTTAGCATACGTTTTGAAGGCATTTACCGCAACAGCGATGTATGGATAAACGGCCATCACCTGGGACACCGACCTTACGGATATTCATCTTTCACATACGACTTAACGCCCTATTTAAATGCCGATTGCAAAAACAATGTGATTACCGTAAAAGCGAACACCAGCGACCAACCCAATTCGCGCTGGTACACCGGAGCCGGTATATACCGCAACGTGTGGCTACATGTTTCCGACAGAACACACCTCGTTGACAACGGTGTATTTATCCACACAAACAATGCAACAACAGAAGAAGCCAGCCTTTCAGTTTCGGCTGAAATTGCCACCCTAGACTTTGATTCTCGTCCGTTGCAGTTAAAATATACTCTTACCGACATCAATAACAATACGGTTTTAGAACAAATTACACCTTTTGAATTCAAACGTGAAAAAGAACATATAATAAAAAATGAGTTCAAAATAGAAAATCCGGCTTTATGGTCGATTGACGAACCTAACCTTTACAACTTTACCTGCACTTTATTGGCCGGCGATAAAGTACTGGACGCCTACTCGACGGAATTCGGCATACGCACAATTCGCTTTGACCCCGACAAAGGGTTTTTCCTTAACAACCAACCTATTAAACTGAAAGGCACTAACAATCACCACGATGGAGGCCCATTGGGCGCTGCCTGCTTCGATTATACACACGAACGCCAGTTGCGTTTGCTCAAAGAAATGGGTTCGAACGCCCTGCGCATGAGCCACAATCCCCCATCACCCGATTTGTTAAAATGGGCCGACAGGCTTGGGTTTGTAGTCATTGATGAAATATTTGATGAATGGACAATAAACAAAAGAAAACACGGCTATGCTGCTCATTTCGACGAGTGGTACGAAAAGGATATTGCCAATTGGATACGCCGCGACCGAAATCACACGTCGGTTATTGCCTGGAGCCTGGGGAATGAAGTACCTGAACAGTTTAACGGTGAAAAAGGTGGAGTTGTTCTCAATAAACTGATTGATGCTTCACTGAAACACGATACTACAAGAATGTTTACGGCCGGGTTACATGGCATTCCCGAAATAAACAACAATGTATTCGGGCAAAAACTCGACTTAGTGGGCTACAACTATTGGGAATCGTATTATGAAAAAGACCATCAGCAGTTTCCTGAACGGATTATCTACGGTTCTGAAACGGTTAATTACCCCTATCAACCCGGCAACTGCCGTCAAATGCACACCTACAACGATTGGGTGAACGGACAAACAGCCGGCTACGTAGCCGGAGAATTCCTATGGACCGGTTTCGATTATCTGGGTGAAGCTGGTATTGGCGAAGGCGGTACTGGCTGCGAACCATGGAACGAATGGACATTCTGGCCAAAACGTGGAGCGACCTGTGGCATGTTCGATATTTGTGGATTTAAAAAGCCTGCATACTATTTCAGAAAAGCCTTATGGAGCGACGAATCCGTAGTTTTTGTCGCCGTTGAAACACATCCGTCGGCTAAGAATACGTACGAATGTGCATTTTGGGGCTGGCCTAAAGTACAGCCACACTGGAATCATCACACCGAAGGCGATTCGCTGATGGTTCATGTTTACACCAATATTCCCGAAATCGAACTTTTCGTAAATGGAAAATCGCATGGGAAAAAACAATGGAATTTAAGAAACGAAGCTTTTCCGGTATGGAAAATACCTTATAAAAAAGGCAATATCGAAGCTATAGGTTTTACTGCCAATGGCCAAAAAGTTACCCATAAAATACAAACATCGGGCAAAGCAGCTAAAATTGCACTTAGTTCAGCACAAGACAGAATAAGTCCCGACAAACAATCGGTTGCATACATTGAAGCCCAATTGCTTGATGCCAACAATATTCCTGTGCCATTTGCCGATAACATTATTGAATTTCAGGTTGACGGAAACGGAATACTAAAAGCAACCGGCAATGGCAACCAGGAAAGCCACACACCTTTCACCGGCAACAAAATGGAAGCTTACCTTGGCAAATGTTTGGCTATTGTGCAATCGGACAGCAACAAAGGAGAAATTACAATTATAGCCAAAAGTGAAGGACTTGAAACAGGCGAGTTAACACTGATTGCAAAGTAAAAAGTTAGCTTTCAACATAATTATACAAGCATTTGATGATATTTTATGCAAGGTTTGATTTTTTGTTAAAGATATTTGTAGCTATCATCAAATAAGTTAATAGTTATGCGAGCTTCTGTTTTTACTACATCATTGTTTGTGTTAATGTCGTTTTTGGTATTGTTGGGAACATCAGGTTGCAAAGAACAATCGCCTGCACCCATTGCTCCGGCAAACGGTATTACTATTTCGAACAACATGCCCAACCTTGTTTGGAATGCTGTTGATTGCGACCATTACATCGTAGTTATTGACGATATAATTGAGGTCGCAATTCCTTCTGATCGTAACTTTCACACAGCTTTCAACCTCTCGTTTGGCCAACACAGCTGGCAGGTAGCAGCAATCAAAGATAACGATACTATAACAGGAGTAGCCGCAACTTTTTCTATTAACGACGTGCCGCTTGAGCAACTTCCAGAAAGTGCAAAACTGCTACGCGACAATTGGAAGGTAAAATCGTCGTTGCTGGTAAATGCTAACGGAGAACAAATTACAACATCGTCTATCAATACAAACGATTGGTATTCCACTTCGCTTCCGGCAACTCCGCTTACAGTACTAGTACGAAATGGCATTTATCCAAATCCGCACATTTCGCTTAACAACCTTAAAATACCCGATACCAACGATGAATTTAACATTGAAAATGACTTACTAAAATACAGCCACATTGAAGGGAAAAATCCGTGGACGTCGAAATTCTGGTATTACAAAGAATTTTCGGTTGAAGCCGAAGAACTATCAAAGATGAGCTGGCTTAACCTCAACGAAATAAACTACCGTGCCGAAGTTTGGCTCAACGGTCAACTTATTGCCGACAGCTCACAACTTGTTGGTATGGAGCGCAAATTCAAAATTCCAACTACCGGAATACTCCAAAACCAAAACAAGCTGGCTATTGCCATTTACCCACCCGACCATATTGGCAAACCTGCCCCTCCACCTGTTGAGCCGCTGGCACATCCGGGGCGCAACATGGGTGCCGACGGGATGATAGCCAAAGACTATACTAAATGGGATGTGCTGGGTTGGGACTGGCAACCCGGTGTTCGCGACCGCGACATGGGCATAACCGAAGATGTTTACCTGTTGTTTACCGATGAGGTAGAGATAAGCGACTTGTACGTAAGTTCAAACCTTGATTTGCCCGACACTTCCAAGGCCGATATTACAATTTCGGCCACCATTGTTAACCACTCCGACGAAAAACAAGAAGGTACACTTACGGCTCAGCTGACCAACAATGAGCAAAGCATAAAAATTGAACAATCTTTTAGTATTGAAGCCAGGCAGGCAATCGATATTATTCTCGATAAAAATCAATATAAACAATTGCTGCTTGAACAGCCCAAACTATGGTGGCCACATGGATACGGCGAACAAAATACATATAATGTACGGCTGGCTTTCGATACACAATCGGGGCAAACTGCACTATCAGAAACATCATTTGGTATTCGCGAAGTTGAAACCTACATTGGCAACAACGAACGCGTTTATAAAATTAATGGCGAAAAAATATACATGAAAGGCGGCAACTGGGTCATCGACATGATGCTCAACTGGAGTGCATCGCGGTACGACCACGAAATACGCTTAACCAAAGCATCGGGGCTTAACCTTTTGCGCGTATGGGGCCCAACCGGAGCACCACCACAGGCTTTTTACGATGCAGCCGACAAGTATGGCGTACTTATCTGGCAGGATTTTCTGAACGATTACTGGGGAACTTTCAACAACAACTCGGAATACACACCTACCGTTGAGCTTTTCAGAACCAACACCATTGCCATGGTGAAAAAATACCGCAACCATCCCTCGCTCGTGATATGGTGTGGTGGAAACGAAGGCCCCAACCCGAAAGAAGCACTGATTATGAACGACATACTCCCAAAATACGATGGACGCGACAGCCGTCATTACCTGAAAATATCAGACAACGATGGTCTGCATGGTGGCGGCCCTTACCATACACTTGCGCCACAAGAGTATTTCACTCACGAAAGAATGCACGGATTTAGCAGCGAGCTTGGCCCCAGCGGCGTACCGGAACTGGAAAGCATGAAAAAGTTCATGCTAAATACCGGGAAAAGCTGGGCACCCGGAAAATTCCCCATCAACAGCGAATGGACATACCACGATGCCACCGATCGCACCGGCAGCGATATGCGAAAGTACACACACTTCCACAACCTGGTTGTAAACTTTTACGACGCCCCCGACACAACAAGCATCAACGGTTTTGATGAGTATATTGCAAAAAGCCAACTGGTTAATTACGATGCTTACCGTTCGTGTATAGAAGCCATTAACGCACAACTTTGGGAAAACTCAAGCGGTTTTGCCTTGTGGAAAACAAATTCGAGCTGGCCAAGCGTTCTTTGGCAGGTTTACGACTGGTATTTGCAAGCCCACTCGGGGTTTTATGCTACTAAAAAAGCCAACCAGCCGATACACTTACAACTAAACAGGGAAACCATGGCTGTTGATGTGATCAACTCTTCGAGAAAGCAGGTTGAAAAAGCCACCATTAGCGCAACGCTGCTAGATAGCGATTTGAATAGAATATGGCAGAAAAACTACAAGTCAACAATTGCAAAAAACAGCGTAACACGAACCGGCTGGACAATACCTAAAAACGATGAAATAAACTACCTGGTATTGAAGATTGAAGACCAGAAAGGCAACATCATTTCAGAAAATTTTTACTGGCTTCAAAAAAACAATCAATTTGCCGGTTTAAACATGCTACCATCTGCCAATGTAAATGTAAGATCTGTAAAAATTAACAGCAACGAGCTTTACAACACCTACGAAGTTACCATTAGCAATAATGGCGAACACTTAGCCTTTATGACCAGCTTAAAACTGGTGGGTGAAAAATCGGGTGTTGAACTATTGCCATCGTATTGGAGCGATAACTATTTAACTTTGCTACCACAACAATCGAAAACCATATCGGTAAACATCGACAAGGTTGACATGACCGAAATGCCTGTTGTTGCTGTAAAAGCATTTAACCAGGACGAAGTACAAATAATACCAATTTCACAACCTTCTCCAAAGTTTTGAACTTTGGAAAAAATATATGACACATTTTATGTATCTCCGTAATGGCCTTTGGCTAAGATTACTTCTATAGGCTATCCAGAAAGTTATTAATATCGTCTGCCGAACTTAGTTTTTTCGGATCAGTTCATAATTCGAGTTGTTTTTTAGGATCACTTCATAATTGGGGTGGACACATAATAATCTTATACATTCGTTATAATTTTCAAAAGTGGTTCATAGCTTACCCGATTGTTTCAAGAGAATTTACCCCCAATACATAGGGGTAATCATATTAAGTTTTAGCTCTCCAAAGTTTACGATCAACGAATGTTTACATCCTGAAACACATTTTATAATATTAGACATTACTATTCGGGCATTCGTGGCTTAATTTTTTTTTGTGGTTAATAAGTTATAAAAATAAATTCATCCACCCTAATCTTAATTTGATCCGGTTGTTGTTTGAATGCGGCGGGAGTCACCCAAATCTACAATATCAAAAAAGGCCACCTTAACAGGTAGCCTTTTGATATTTTAGTAGCTTATACTTATTGTTTATAATTTCTTGGCAACCTCTACGGTAGTGAACGATTCGATGGTGTCGCCTACTTTGACATCGTTAAAATTGGCCACGTTTATACCGCACTCGTAGCCGCTCCTTACTTCCCTCGCATCTTCTTTAAATCGTTTCAATGATCCAAGGTCGCCTGTATAAATCACAATTCCGTCGCGAATGACCCTTGCTTTGTTGTTACGGATAATTTTTCCGTCGCGAACAAGACATCCGGCAATGGTACCCACTTTAGTGATTTTGTATACTTCCTGTATTTCGGCAGTACCTGTAATCTCTTCTTTAATATCGGGCGATAACATACCCTCCATAGCTGCTCTGAGTTCCTCTATGGCATCGTAAATAATTGAGTAAAGCCTGATGTCGATTTGCTCTTGTTC
>JAQICD010000257.1 GCA_027858715.1 Prolixibacteraceae bacterium | reverse complement strand
TTTATGAAATGCTTCAATGGATTTCTTGTTTTTAGCTGTTTGATGAAAAAAAAGGCCGGTTAATTCGACCGGCCTTTTCAATGATATTGGTTGAGTATTATAGATTGAGATTATCCCAATATTTCTTTTACCTGGTTGTAAACGTTTTGTCCGTTGAACCCAAGTTTTTCGTCGAGTACTTTGTACGAAGCGGAAAAACCAAACGATGGCATTCCGAATACTTTACCATCGGCGCCTACTAAACCTTCGAGGGTTACGGGCAACCCGGCAGTCATACCGAATTTTTTAACACCTTTTGGTAAAACAGCTTCCTGGTAGTCGGCAGGTTGATTGCGGAACAGACCTTCGGAAGGTACTGAGACGATGCGGCATTTGATGCCATCTTTTTCTAACAATTCGGCACCGTCGGCCAGCGTGCTAACTTCAGAACCGCTTGCCAGTAAGATTACGTCGGGAGTTCCTTCAGTATCTTTAATGATGTACGCACCTTTTTCAGCATCTTGAGCTGTTTGGTAAGTGGTAACATCTTTAATTCCCTGACGCGAAAGGATGAGAGCTGTTGGTGTGTTGGTGTTTTCCATAGCCATTTTCCAAGCAATAGTTGTTTCGTTGCCGTCGGCAGGACGCAATACCAACATCGAATTTTTATGGTTGTGGTTTTGCAGTTTTTCAAGCAAGCGAATCTGTGCTTCTTGCTCTACCGGCTGGTGTGTTGGACCATCTTCGCCTACACGGAATGCATCGTGTGTCCAGATGTATTTTACTGGAAGTTCCATCAGTGCAGCCATACGAGCAACCGGTTTCATGTAATCGCTGAATACGAAGAAAGTACCACAAGCAGGGATGATTCCACCATGCAGCGCAATACCATTCATGATAGCACCCATTGTCAGTTCGCTAACACCGGCTTGTAAAAATTTACCGCTGAAATCGCCTTTGGTGAATGCTTTTGTATTTTTCAGGAATCCGTCGGTTTTGTCGGAGTTCGAAAGGTCGGCCGACGAAACAATCATGTTTTCTATCTCGTTAGCCATTACCGACAATACAGCTGCCGATGCAGCACGTGTAGCTGTTCCGGCTTTTTGTTCAATTTTACTGTAGTCGAGCTTAGGAGCTTCGTTCGAGAAGAAAGCCTTTAGTTTTGCTGCCAGTTCTGGATTTTCAGCTTCCCATTTTGCCTGTTCAGCTTTCTTTTGTGCAGCAGCTTTTACGCAGTCATCGTTTCGTTTTGCATAAGTTTCCTGTACTTCGCTGAATATTTGGAATGGATTTTCGGCATCGCCACCAAGATTCTTAATGGTTTTTTCAAACGAGGCACCTGCACCACTCAATGGTTGTCCGTGTGTAGAGCACTGGCTTTCGAAATTGCCACCTTCGTTGGTAACACAGCCTTTACCCATAATGGTTTTACCAATAATAAGTGTTGGCTTTTCGGTTTCTTTTTGAGCTGCTTTGAGTGCTTTGCGAATTTCATCGGGGTTGTTGCCATTGATGGTCATTACGTTCCATCCCCAGGCTTCGTATTTTTTTGCAGTATCTTCACCAGTTACAGCATCTGTTTCGGTTGAAAGTTGTATGTCGTTCGAATCGTAAAACATAATCAGGTTGCTCAAACCGAGGTGACCTGCAATACGTCCGGCACCTTGCGAAATTTCTTCCTGAACACCACCGTCTGAGATAAAAGTATATGTTTTATGCGCCATCCATTCGCCAAAACGTGCCACGAGGAAACGTTCGGCAATAGCAGCTCCAACTGCCATCGTGTGTCCCTGTCCTAGTGGGCCTGAGGTATTTTCGATACCACACTCGACATCTACTTCGGGGTGACCTGGAGTTACGCTGCCCCACTGACGGAAATTTGACAAATCTTCCATGCTGTATTTACCCAATAACGATAGCTGTGCATAAAGCATAGGCGACATGTGTCCCGGGTCGAGGAAGAACCGGTCGCGGTTAATCCAGGTCATGTCACTAGGGTCGTAGTTCAAAAACTCAGAATATAATACGTTGATAAAATCGGCTCCGCCCATTGCTCCTCCAGGGTGTCCACTATTGGCTTTCTCAACCATGGCTGCTGCCAGAATTCGGATATTGTCGGCAGCTTTGTTCGTTAGTGTGTTATTCATTTTATTAATGCTTATGTGTTATGAATTAAATTCAATGTAAATAAAAGTAGATTATACATTTATGAAATTTGGAAAGCAAATATAGAACTATTCTATAAGCTAAAAAAGAAAAGGGATATGCTAAACGTTCAATTAATGATGAAATAAGGTTACTTTATGTCAATATTTGTTAATTCGTCGGTACATTTGAAATCGTAATCAGGATATTCGTATATGGGAAGCCTGAATTCTGTTTCGCCAATTGAATAACCATATATACCCTCGTATTCTTCTGTGTCTTCACCCATGTTTTCCATCTGTTCGAGATATTCGCTTATCGATTTTGATTCGATGATGATTACCTTGCCCATTTTGTTGATAATTGGACTGTGCGAGCGGGTTTTGTCGTGATCGAATTGCAGTACCCTACGGCCGTAGCGCGTAATGCCTATGGTTCTGAATGTCATGCTTTTGCCGACTCCTGGTAGGTTGAGCACGTTGCGATCGGTTGCCAAAAATGGCAGGTTTTCGTCGTTGCGTAGTTTGTCAATGGATTCGGCAATTGTTTCGGCTTTTTCGGGCATTTCGCGTAGTGTTGAATAGTATTTCCCGGGTACTTTGCCTATTGCCTTTTCCTCGGTTTGTTCTTGCAAAGTGCGCGAGTTTACTGTAAAATTGTGGTTGTTTTCCATGTAGCCTTTTACGGTGAATGTGTAATAGCACATAACGCCAATATCGTTGAGCGTTTTACGAAGTTGTGCCGTATGGCCGCGGCGTGAGGCTGCAGCCGTAAATACCAGCTGATTGGTAACCATCCATCCGGCTGCAAGCATGCGTTTTATAGCTTCGTTTGCTTCGGGGGTAATTTCCATGGGCGACTCGAAATGGGTTTGTATTACAAACTGCCGGATGCCAATTTTAGATGCCTTCTTTTTGAAGTCGGCTAATATTGTTGTGAGGTCTTTGTCGATTCGCTGTGGCAGATACACCGGCATACGAGAGCCAAGTCGTATTCGTACTATTTCTGCAAATTTTTTGCCATTCGGTCGTTTTTTGTTGGCTTCTTTTTTACGTACAGCCATTTCAATAATGGCGTTAAAAATTTTCTGAAGCGATTTATCTGAACTCATCAATGCATCGCCTCCGGTAATTAAAATATCGCGTAGCTGTGAATCATTTTCAAAATATTTCATGAGTCGTTCGAGCTTTTCATCCCAGGTTTCGTCGGGTTTGAGTTTGTCGAGATTGAAGTTCAAATGGCCATTCTGAAAATCGTACATGCGCTGGCACGACGAGCAAAGTCCGCCACAGGCACGTCCAACTGTATCGGGAATTAAAATAGCAACTTCGGGATAGCGACGATGTACGTTGTGGTGCGAAGGGAGCAACCATCCGGCTGCATTGGGTTCACCGGGCTTTACAATGTCTTCTTTTTCCCAGGCAGTAATTTTCCCAAATTCGCTTATCAACTGTTTTTGGTAAATAATGTAGTCGCGAATGGCCAAATCGGCGCCAATGGCAAAATAGGGAACTCTTACATGCAACAAAGATAAATAATAGGGGTTAACAAAGAAGGGGATGCCCGCTTCTTCTGCCTCGTAAAGAATTTTCATGGTATCGGGATCGAGCGAATCGCCCAGCATTTTATTCAGAAGTGCAGGGTTGCGTACGGCAAATTTTAAATGAAAAGCGGGGTCTTCCCACCATTTCAGTACGCTCAAAAATTTTTGTTCGAACGACAGATCTTTATCGAAACTATATTTTGTGCTTGAAACTTCGCCACTGTCTATTTGCCCGATTATGACGTTGATAATTCGGTCGCGGTTTTCTTCCCGTAACTTTACAATTCGTGGGTCGAGCCCCGATGGAAAACGGTTCATCCAGTCTTCAATTTTATCGAGCGAGGGGATTTCACGAGTCATTTCGCCTCTGAATTGCCTGAACAATTGCAGCATGTCTTTAAAGAATGTGGGTTTAGCGCCTCCCGTTCCGTAATTTACAGCAAGCCAAATCATTTTTATGGGGTTGCTAACTGCAATTTCGCCATGTAAATTCAAGTCGGGATATTCTTTACCGGCGTGGTCGATATAATCAAGCAAGCGAATGGCAGCATAATCTTTCCATTCTATTTTTTCGAGTGCTGTTCTGCCTTTAACTTTTCCCAGGTAATAATTGTAAGCATGCTTCCTAGTATGAATTTCTTCGAGCACCCAATTTCTTAAACCGATTAGTGCTTCGGTTTCGTTACGCGAATTGCGCATCAGCTCTTCGAGGCGCTGATTTTCTTTCAGCAGTTTTTTTAACAGCCTGTGCGATTTGACATTGATGGCTATTTTATCGAGTTGTTGAATATTTGGTGTGGCAGTTTTAATCATATTGTATTTTTTAAATTCGACGTATTCAAAATAAAATACAACAAATTGCGGAGTTACGCAAGTGTAAAATTTTTATAGGAAAATACCTTCGCCTACACCAATGGGTAATTTTAGCCAGAACCATACAAAAAGAAGCATAATCCACATAATGTAAAGTACTACACCGTAGGGGATTAGCAGCGACATTACTGTACCAATGCCAATTTTTTTGTCGTACTGGCGTATCCAGCCCAGCAACAGCGGAAAATAAACATATAGCGGACTAATGGAGTTCGTGATTGAGTCGCCGATGCGATACATTAGCTGAACAAAGGCCGGACTGTAACCCAACTGGTAAAGCATGGGAATAAAAACCGGGGCAAACATGGCCCATTTGGCCGAACCACTGCCGATGAAAATATTTATAAAAGCTACCAGTGTGATGAATAAAGTGAACATTAATGGTCCCGTAAGTCCTGATGATTCAAGGAAGTGAGCACCGTTTATGGCCAGAATTTTGTCGAGGTTACTCCAGCTAAAAAGGTTGATGAACTGGGCTACCACAAGCATAAGCACAATATAACCCGAAAGGTCTTTCATGCCATCGCCCATAAATTTTATGATATCGTCGGCTTGCTTTATTGAGCCGGTAGCCCGCCCGTAAAAGTAGCCCGGTATGGCAAACATGAAAAATAAAATGGGCACGAGTCCGCGAAGAAATGGCGAGGGTACAAGGCCACCAGTAGTTTGATCGCGCAACGGTGCGTTGGGTGGGACGGTTAATGCCAAAATAACAATTATATAAGCAATGGCTGCCCATCCGGCGTGTTTTAATCCTTTGCGTTCGTCGCTGGTAAGCGAATGTTTTTCACTTGCTGGTTGTAAATTTTTACCGTCGCCGGTCGAAAAGGCGTTGGTGCGGGGTATGGTGTAGCGCTGCACAACAAATGCACCGGCAATTGCGAGCAGTAAAGTAGAAATAATCATAAAGTACCAGTTTGAAGTGGCACTAACTTCGGCCGCTCCCTGTATTTTTGATGTTACTTCGGTGCTTATTCCGGCCAACAGTACATCGGTGCCGGCAATGACCAAGTTGGCCGTGAACCCAGCCGTTGCTCCGGCGTATCCGGCTATTAGTCCGGCAATGGGATGGAGTCCCATTTGCATAAAAATGAGCGCTGCAATAGGTGGGACAATTACCACCCCGGCATCGGAGCCAATATTTCCGCATGCACCTATGATGAAAATTACAGGTAGAACAATTTTTTTAGGCACTGAAAAAGCAAGGTTGCGCATTACCACGGACAGCAGGCCACTTTTTTCGGCAACCGAAACACCCATCAACATTACGAGCACAAGCCCTAATGGAGCAAAGTGGGCGAAATTGGTGACCATTTCCTGTACAAAACGCCTCAGACCATCGCCCGAAAGCAAGTTTTCAGCCTCTATAAGCTTGCCTGTTCCGGGATCGGTTGCTTGAACACCAAATAGCGAAGTGATAAAACTTACAACGATTACGATGCCAATTATCCATACAAACATCCAAAACGGATGGGGAAGTTTGTTGCCTACACGCTCTATCCAACCTAAAAAACCCTTACTGCCGGTTGTCTGACTGGCAGTGTCAACCTTTTTTTCTTTTGCCATAAGATTTATTTTTGCCAAAAATGATAAAAAATTGATACATGAACGATGGCATTTGTCAGTACTCGTTAATTTGTTGCGATTTGCATTTTTGCTGCCAGTTTGTCGGCAAATTCCTGACCTTTAAATCGGGCTACTACGTTTAGGGCAAATTGCATGGCAACCCCTGCACCTTTGCCTGTTATGATGTTCCCATCGGCTTCAACTGAATTTCCGGTGTGGTGAGCACCAATGAGTTCGCTCTCGAAACCCGGAAAACAGGTCGCTTTTTTGCCTTGCAGCAGGTTGTTATGCCCCAATACAAGAGGTGCAGCACAAATAGCTCCAAGGGTTTTATCATTCGCAGCAAATTCTAGCAGTTGTTTTTTAAGTCCTTCGTGGCTGTCGAGATTTTTTGCACCTGTTACTCCGCCCGGCAAAAATATCATGTCAAATGCTTTGTGATTCACTTCATCGAAATGTTTATCAGCAACAACAGTAATGTCGTGTGCACCTGTTACATTTAAACTGCCGGTAATCGAAACCAATTCGATTTGAAAACCGGCCCTGCGCCATACATCGGCAGGTACAATAGCTTCCATTTCTTCGAAGCCGTTAGCCAGTTGAATTGCAATATTTTTCATATTCTTTTGTTTTAATTTTTATTTCTAACAGAAAATTGCGGGGCAATGTTTAATCAACTCTAGATTCTTATTGCATTGCCAGCATTATTTCGTCGAGGTTTGAATACCCTATTTTACGTTTTCCTTCTTCAATTTCGTGTACCATTTTAACCAGTTGTTTGTTCACCGGTATTTCTATGCCTGTTTCTTTGGCTTTTTGCAACAAAAATCCGTTCAGATAATCGATTTCGGTTTGTTCGCCACGCTCAAGCGATTGTAGTGCCGATGACTTTACATTGCGGTATTTGATGCCAAAAATGCGTATGCTCAGGTGCTTTCGAATTCTGTGATAAAGTGATTTACCTTGCACCAGCTCATAATAGTTAATACGACCCGAATATTCTGGAATTTCTATTTTTAAAGCATTGGCAATTTCAATTGCTTCTTCAATAACTTTAAGAAAAATATTACGCAGGTTGGTATTGGTTATAAGAGAACCAATATTGAGACCAGAAATGGCGCCAAGGGTAGTAACACACGAGTTGATTATCAGTTTCGAGAAAATATGTTCGTTAATATTTCCAACAACTTTGGTCGAGGAAATGTGCCCCAGCAGGTATTGCAGATTGTCGAGACGAGGGTCGTCGCTACCGTCAAGCATGCCGATAATTATGTCGCCACCAGACGACATCGTAGATGAACAGTCGGGGTTAAGTGTGGCGCCCCAGCCAATCATGCCACCTACAATGCGGTTACTGCCTGCTACTCCCGATAGTTCCTCTTCGCAAAAGCCATCCTGCATTGAAACAATTAATCCGTCGGGTGTAAGTTTATCGAGAACCTGGCGGGCGGGTTCAATCATATCGAATGATTTGGTGGCAAGCAATACGTAGTTGTAGTTTCCGGATGTAGAAACTATAGAACTGAAAGCTTTAATTCTGGAGTTGTATTTGCGCTTTCGGATGCGGTAATGAAGTCCCTGCCGGTTAATTGCCGAAGCTTTTTGTTCGTTGTTGCATACAATTTCAACATCGAATTTCTTCGACGAAAGTATGCCGGCTGTAACTGTGCCTATTGCTCCTGCTCCAATGACTAAAATCTTCATTTTAATGGTTTAAGTTTTGCAAGATTTTGAGGGAACAACAGGCAAATATACTGAAATGATTGGTTTTGTTAAGTCAATCCCTGTTTAAAATTGAAATTTGAAGAGGGTTGAATTTGTTCCGATGACAACAGTCTTTTTTTGATGGTTAAGGGTGTGTTTTTCGATGGTGGAGTGTGACTCATATCAATCAGAAATTTATGGAAGCCAAACTGGGTGAGCTTGCTCTTATATTGGGTTAACGACACCGGATTTTCAGGCAGGGTAATCGTCACACC
>JAQICD010000256.1 GCA_027858715.1 Prolixibacteraceae bacterium | reverse complement strand
TAAGCGAATATTCTGTTTTTAAACGACGTTTTCGCACCAGGTTAAAAACAACGATAAATAAAGTTACGCTACCAATAATTGATATGAGTTGAATTTTGTCCATTTTGTTATACATTTTCTATTGGCCGCAGTCGTGCAGCCAGCATCGCTATGGTTACTTTAAACATGTAATATGGCCCTCTTAGTACCGGGATGGAAGAAACCCCACCCTGCCTTGTGTACATTTGAGTGAATATCTCTTTTATTTTAAACTTATTACGAACCAGTAAAACAATAATCTCGGGTTCGGGATAATCTACCGGGTATTCGTGCATGATGAAAGCGAGGCTTTCGCTGTTGAACGCCCTGAAACCCGATGTGTGGTCGCGTACCCTCTTACCAATAAGCATCAGGCTGAGAAACTCGAACAAAAAAATACCAATTCGGCGAAGGAAATCTGTTTCTTTTGCTTTTTTCTTGGAAACAAAACGGGAGCCAATGACAACGTCACATTCTTTTTCCAACACAGGTTTAACCAAACGAATAAGGTCGCAGGCACGATGCTGCCCGTCGGCATCAAATTGCACTACACAACTATAATGATGTTTGTTTGCATATTTAAACCCTGTTTGAACGGCTCCCCCGATGCCCAAGTTTACAGGCAGATCTATTACCTTAGCCACTCCTGTTGCTTTTGCCAGCATTGATGTTTCATCGTGCGAAGCATCGTTAACTACCAGGATATCATAATCAGGGCATTCATTTTTGATATCAAAAATAACATCCCGAATGGTATCCTTTTCGTTATAAGCCGGTATTACAACAAGAACTTCAAGTTTCATGGGTTTTAATAATGCAAGTCTGATTATTGTTTATATGTATTGAAACAAAAATAACGATAATGTTCTGATAAATAAAAAGAAAAGTGGTTTAATTAAGTAGGTAAAGATACAAAAACAACTTTGCGAGTCCTAATTGTCTTTTATGTAAAAAAAAGAATCCCCTCAGGAATTCTTTTCTCACAATTCAATTTTCAAAAAAACTTACAGCTCTATTGAATTACAATCTTCTGATCGAACTGTTTTTGATTGTTAATTGCTTTGATAAAGTAGATTCCCCTTTGCACATTAGGCAGCTCAACTGAATGTAACTGTTCAGTCATGGTAACATCGTAAACTTTCTGCCCAACAGCACTGTACATCAACACCCTTGTTTCGCTGTCGATGTTGTTCAGCTTAATGGTGAACCTACCGTTATTCGGATTTGGGTAAACCACAATGCTTTGTTCAACAATTTCTTGCGGACCGGAAGGCTGCTGTTCTGGCATAATACTTTTTTCAGCAACCGGTTCCGGTGCTGCAACAATAGCCTGCGGCAGATCATCACAGAACGAACCTGTTGTTGTGATGTAACCATGTGCATAGCTACCAGCATGCGCATGGAATCCCGGAAGGAAACAAATGCTTTGACCAGCAATGAAGTTGGCGCTTGATCCACTGCTTAGGACAACACTTGTTTCATCACCTGCAACGGTAATGGTATTGTAGGCATTGAAGCAGTCCATTTCAGCATCCGTAAGCGTGGTATTGCTTACCTGCAAATCGGTGGAAATGTTCCTAACTGTAATAACTACTGTATCTTGCTGAGAGTTAACCACTCCATCATTCACCACTAAAGTGAAAATAAAGATTGTATCCGTGTTTGCTTCAGGGGCGGTAAATGTTGGTTGAACGGCTGTAGGATCATCAAGGACAATACCATTTAGACAAGTCCATTGGTAGCTTAAGCCATCCTGCTCAAAGTCTGCAGACAATGATCCGTCAAGGGAAACCAAATCACCTTCGTCAACGGTTTGGTCAGCTCCGGCATTGGCCACAGGGACTTGGTTAATATGATTTATCTCTACAGGTTGCTGGTAACCCTGTGTGCCTGTCAATGTACCATTGCTGCCGGTATTAACGGCCAGTTCTCCAATGCTCCACGAAAGCGAATAGGTGGCATTGCCGCCTTCGCCCCCTGTCGGGGAGATGAGCTGCTGGGCAAAGGTGTTTGTTTGTATTAGCAGCAATAGCGCTGCAAATAAAAATTTATAATTAATCCTGACAGGGTTTAAAACCTTATCAGAATAGAAATGTATGTTGATTATTATTCTCATGACTTTCAGATTAATTGTTTTCCAGGTTTTTAAATCAATTAATCTTTAAGGCAACGGACACTGAATCCTTGTGATTTTACATACAATGTTCTGTGTATTCTATCCTCTAAATAATCCATGTATCGCCAATAAGCTTCGTTTCCAGACTCCGTGCTTGTCCAGAAATAACTCTTTGTTCCAAGGTTGGTTAATAATCCTGCGTCATGAGTTCTGTTTCCACCTGGAAGAATATTCATCCCGGAAGAATTATTCCCATTTCCAGAATTATACCATCCTGTTGCGGATTTTAGCTTGTTGCCTTCATCGGTTCCTCTCCAACTTGTATTATCCTGATCTGTTGTTGACATGCCGAGCTCTCCTTCCAAAGTTTTCCACTCTTCATCACTTGGAACATGCCAACCAGTTGGACATACACCCTGAACCGGATCTGTACCATTAAAAGGAGTACCGTTAATAACTGCAGCGTATGAGTATAATGCTCCGAAGGCTTCTAATTCATTATTTGTATTATTATTTTGTACTGTATAGCCTCTATCTGTATTATTATCACCTAGATTTTTCCAAGTTGTATTATCATTGATATATGGAATTGCCGTTCCATCCGAATAATGTGTTACACGTAAATTTTCAGCCATCCATGTTTGAGTGCCAATGGTTATTGTTTGATAGGTATTACCATCATAATCAGTTACAGTATTAATTGCCGGGCCAGGTTCAGTTAGCACCAGACTTCCATTTAAAGTATGTTCACAACCGGTATGGTCCTTATCCCGCATTATCACATTATATGTGCCTGCATCCAGTCCGGTAAAGCTTCCGCTGCTTTGCCAGCTGGTTCCTCCATCAATGGAGTATTCATAACTGCCGCTTCCTCCGCTTGGAGAGCTGATTGTTATTGCACCATCGGCAGAACCATTGGATGTAAGATTAGAAGAATTAAGCGTTGCTGTTAATTCATCAAGTTGAGTTATTTCGAGAGTTGCGTTTAAGGTTTTTTGGTTGCCTGGGTTGTCCTTGTCACGCATCATTACGTTGTAAGTG
>JAQICD010000247.1 GCA_027858715.1 Prolixibacteraceae bacterium | reverse complement strand
GCATGAGTCTGTTAATGCTACTCTTCACCCATCAAAAAGAATCGGCAGCACTGGGCATATCAGAAGCTATATTTAGGAAACCTGTTTTATTTGAACAAATGCCATGGCCGGTGCTTGATCCCATTGTGATATCTCTGCCTGTTTCAATTATTGTAATTGTGGCTGTAACAATACTTACACCTAAACAAAAAGCAGTAACTGTTGCGGCATAAACAGAAAGCAGTGAACCGCATTTGAATAATATTCATGCAAAATATTTCTCCTTAAACGGGTGATGGCAGCAATTTCCATCACCCGTTTTCTTTATACATTCTTTAACTGTGCAACACTTGTTTGTTATCAAATTATTACTAATTTTGGTATTCACTCACTCCAAACACTAAAAAAGAACATTAAAAAGTGTGCCCAACAAGGGTTATAGAAATTTTGACTAATGAATTGCTAACGGACACAAGTCAATAAATAAAAACCAACAAAATATTGAACAAATGAAAACTTATAAAACAGAACAAATCAGAAATGTAGCGTTAATCGGAAATGCCGGCGCCGGGAAAACCACCCTCGCCGAAGCAATGCTTTTCGAGGGTGGTGTCATAAACCGCAGAGGCGAAGTAACTGCAAAAAACACTGTCTCCGATTACTCCGATATTGAACACGACTACGAAAACTCCGTTTTTTCAACTCTCCTTTACACCGAATTCAACGACAAAAAAATTAACATAATTGACACTCCGGGAATAAAAGCTTTCACGGGAGCTATAACTTCGTCGTTAAATGTTGTTGATACAGCCTTGTGTGTAATTAATTGCGGCGACGGTATAGGCGCTGGTACTGAAAGTGCCATGCGCATTGCCGACAAATTTTCGAAACCTGTTATTACAGTTGCCAATGGTCTTGACCACGAAAATTCCAATTTCGACAAAATTATAGACGACGGTAAAAATCGGTTTGGCAACCGTATTACTATTGTACAATACCCTGTAAATCCGGGTCCTGAATTTAACCAGGTTGTTGATGTACTTAAAATGAAAATGTACCAGTGGGGATCTGACGGTGGGAAACCTGATATCATCGACATCCCTGAGTCGGAAAAAGCCAAAGCTGATGAATTACACAACGAATTGGTTGAAAAAGCAGCCGAAAACGACGAGGCTTTGATGGAATTGTATTTCGATAAAGGTACACTTACCGAAGACGAAATGCGTAAGGGAATGAAACTGGGAATGAAAGATGGCACTTTGATGCCTGTATTTTGCGTTTGTGCGAAAAAAGACATGGGTGTTAGAAGGTTAATCGAATTCATTATCAACATTGTACCGGCACCAAACGATATACCAGTGCGCAAAGAGCTTAACGGCAAAGAAGTTAAAATGGACGAAAACAGCCCTGCTTCGATGTTTGTTTTTAAAACCAGCATGGAATCGCACATTGGCGAGGTTACCTATTTTAAAGTAATGAGCGGCAAAATATCGGAAGGCACCGACCTGATAAACACAACAAAATCGAACAAGGAACGCCTATCGCAACTATTTGCTGTAGCCGGTAAAAACCGAACTAAAATTAGCGAAATGGTGGCGGGCGACCTTGGTGCAACAGTAAAACTTAAAGAAACCAAAGTAAACCATACTTTAAGCACCAAAGAAGCAGATTACAAATTTGCACCTATAGAATTCCCGAAACCACTCACAATGGTAGCCGTAAAAGCAGTAAACGAATCAGACGATGAAAAAGTAGGTGAAGTATTACATCGCCTTCGCGACGAAGATCCATCGTACATAGTAAATTTCTCGAAAGAACTAAAACAGCTTATTGTTGAAGCTCAAAGTGAATACCACAACAACGTACTGAAATGGTTCTTCGATAATGAATATAAAATCGAAATCGAATTTAAAACGCCCAAAATACCATACCGCGAAACTATCACCAAACCTGCACAATCTGACTACCGCCATAAAAAACAATCGGGAGGTGCCGGACAATTTGGCGAAGTACATATGATTATCGAACCTTATACCGAGGGAATGCCTGCTCCGAAAGCATTTAAAATTGATGGAAAGGAATGGGTTGTTTCGTTGCGCGGTACTGAAGAGCATAAACTTACATGGGGCGGCAAACTCATATTCTGCAACTGTATTGTAGGTGGCTCAATCGATGCCCGCTTTCACCCGGCCATAATGAAAGGAATTATGGAGAAAATGGAAGAAGGCCCGCTTACCGGCTCGTATGCTCGCGACATTCGTGTTTGTATTTACGATGGCAAAATGCACCCCGTTGACTCAAACGAAATTTCATTTAAGCTAGCAGGCCGACAAGCATTTAGCGCCGCCTTTAAAAAGGCAGGGCCGAAAATTCTTGAACCAATATATAATCTCGATGTTTATACACCAAGCGACCGCATGGGCGACGTGATGAGTGACCTGCAGGGACGCCGCTCCATTATTATGGGAATGGGCAGCGAAAAAGGTTACGAGAAAATTTCGGCTAAAGTACCACTTCAGGAAATGAATAACTATACCACCTCGCTCAACTCGTTAACTGGTGGTCGGGGTTGGTTTACTTTTGAATTCGATGCTTACGATAAAGTTCCATCCGATGTTCAGGAAGAACTGCTCAAAACTTACGAAGCCGAACAATCCGAAGAATAAGATTGCATTTTATCAAACCAATCATAACCAATAATTACTGAAAAGGGCTGCCATATTTGGCAACCCTTTTTTTATTCTAAATAGCACTTAAATACTACAATTTTCACACAAACGGCTTATTGACCGGCATCAAACGAAAAACTTGATATTTCGTATTCTTTGGTTGAAAAATTGTTATTTTTATTCCAATCGACACCGGTAACGGTCATAATGGTGGATGATTTATCCTGCTTTGAATGATTCTCGGCGCGAATGATCATGCCTTCGAATGCATTGGTCGAGAAATTCCCAATCCACGAAACATCTTTCATATTCTCCTTAAAATCGACGTCCTTGGTGGTCCACAATATTTCAATTTCAGTTTCGGTTTCGCAGCGGTACTCCTGGCATTTAAAACCACTAATGGTTTTGCTTTTACCGGTTTTCACCGGTTTACATTCATCCTGCTCGTCATCCATTCCATAGGTAAAGGCATCCAATGGTACGGTTACATTTTCGGCAATACTGTCAGAATTATCGATATTAATTTTGGTTGCAATTCCGCTCTTCTTTCCATTCTCATGGGTTAAAAGCAGCATGCAAGCGTTGCTGTTATCGATAATCGTTACTGCCTGTTGTCCTTCCCCCTTCACAACAATCATTACATCTTCGTTCTTCTCGTTCACGGCCATAATCGTTTCAACCGACGGGGCAATATTACCGTCGGCATCGGTCGATTCTGATAAGGTTACGATTTCGGACGTGAAGACATAGTTTTCTTCAAAATCAATGACTTCGGTTGAAATACCCATGGCACTCATCAAGGCTGAAGCACGCTCGGAATCGGAGCGCGGAGTCGCAGTCTTTTCCTTTTCAACAGCAGTAGAATCGCCTTCCAGAACTTCGTCTATCGCTTTATTCACCTGCTTATCAACTTCTTTCTGCACCTCTTTACTTGCTCTTTCTTCTGCCGAACGCTGAGTCTGTCTTGCAGCTTCACGTGCCAAACGTTCGAGAAGCTGAGCCTGTGACGAAAATGTAGCAAACATAAATACTGCTACAAAACATAAGAAAATTCTATTCATATTGATAATGTTATTAGTTTAAAATAAATTCAAAGTTAAGGAATTTCCAATTTGATACATTAATTAAATTCATAAGTAAATAATATCAGACGCATTTTTCAATTTTTAATCGATTTTTTTTTCAATATCATACAACATCTTTTCAAATCGATTAACTTAGCATTTGGTTTTCCAGTATAAACATAAACACCCTTAATATCTCATGTTGAAAACATTAACACTGGCAATTGCTTTTTTGCTTCTATTTGGCAAAACACCCAAAGCACAGGAAAGCTACGACACGACAACAACGGTAAATAAAAAAATGGTTATTACAGCCATTACTACAGAGACTTTAATTTATGCAGGCGGCTTATCCTATCTCCATTATATTTGGTACAAAGACCATGAGCGGGTTCCGTTTCACTTTTACAACGACAACAGCGGATATTTGCAAATGGATAAAATGGGACACGCTTTTGCTTCGTATGCCGAGAGTTATGTCGCATACAACTGGTTGCGCAAAGCAGGAGTATCAAAAAAGAATGCTTTGATTTATGGTGGCAGTATGGGTTTTATCATGCAGTTACCAATTGAAGTTTTCGATGGAGTGTACGAAGGATGGGGGTTTTCGTGGGGCGATGTTATTGCCAACACTGCCGGCTGCGTATTGCTTGTAGGCCAGGAAATGGCATTCGACCAGCAAATTATGCGCTACAAAATAAGCCTTTCCCCATCCGATATGTCGAAAAATGCGTACGGCTACTTGGGCAATAATATTGTCGAGAATTTTGCTTACGATTACAATGCTCACACCTATTGGCTAAGTATGAATGCCAATCGGATAGCCTTTAAAAACACACTTCCCGACTGGATAAATATTTCTGTAGGCTACAGTGCCAACGGAATGCTCGGTGAATTTGAAAACCGTAGTTATTACGTTGGGATGCGCCTTCCAGAATACGACCGAACCAGACAGTTTTTATTATCGCTTGATGTTGACTGGGGAAAAATACCTACCGAATCAAAATTTCTGAAAGGGCTTTTTACCGCCCTCAATTTTGTAAAACTGCCTTTTCCTGCTCTCGAGATTAATTCACAAGGGAATTTTAATGCATACTGGTTATACTTTTAAAAATAAACCGCTTCGCGGCTGTTTATGGTGAAATAAAAAGTGCTGCCTTTGCCTCTCGATTTTCCATCGTAATCGCTTTCTGCCCAAATTTTTCCACCATGCTTTTCGATGAACTCTTTGCAAAGTACAAGGCCTAAACCAGTACTGGGTTCGTTTTCAGTGCCCGGACGGCATGTGTTTTCGGCAACGTTAAAAAGTTTGTCTAATATTTCGGGAGGCATCCCAATGCCATTGTCGCGTATGGCAAACAGCGTTTCGCCTCGTTCAGATTTGCTGATTTCGATTAAGATAAGACCATCAGATTTCGTAAACTTTATGGCGTTGGATATCAGGTTGCGCATAATTGTACGTAACATGTTTACGTCGGCATAGAGGGTTAAGTCTTTGGTAATCTTCATGTCTAATTTGATGTGCTTATTTTTGGCCTTTTCGATGATAGAATGATCGCAGGAGTTTAAAAAATCGGAAATATTGATAAGCTCCGGGTTGAAGGTGATGATGCCCCGCTGCAAGCGCGACCATTCCAGAAGATTCTCCAATAGCTTGTAAGTTGAATCGGCAGTTTGGTTGATGGACTGCCCAAAGGTTTTCAATTCTTCGGCAGAGAAACTGTAGGCTTTATCGGTCAATAATTCAGATAGACTGAGAATTGATGATAGCGAGCTACGCAAATCGTGTGAAATAATGGAGAAGAATTTGTCTTTTGTGGCATTTATTTCTTTAAGTTCCTGGTTTTTGCTTATTATTTCGTTAGTTGCTTCTTTAAGTTTGGTAATATCCTGCTTTATGGCCATGTAATTTACTATTTCACCATCACCGTTATTTATGGGTGAAATAATGGCATCTTCCCAATACAATTCCCCATTTTTCTTTTTGTTCAGGAATTCACCTTTCCAGGTTTTCCCCGATTCAATAGTTTCCCATAAATTTTTATATTCTTCTTTTGTTGTATTCCCCGAACTGAAAATTCGTGTGTTTTGCCCTATTAGCTCACTATACTCATA
>JAQICD010000178.1 GCA_027858715.1 Prolixibacteraceae bacterium | reverse complement strand
AAGTCTCCGGGTTTGATAATGGTATTCAGGTTAATTTCGTCGGTTACTTTAACTGCCTCCCCGCCTTCTTTATCGATTAAGCCTGCCGGTGTTGTCTCTTCGAGATAATCTAATACCCTGACAAGCGAAGTTGTTATTTCCGCCGGCATCGGTATTTTATATGGAGTGTCGTAATCGGGCTGCAACAAATGCAGCGGGGTATTAGCATCGGTAACGGGTTGCCGGGTTTGTGTTTGGCTTTGGTTACAGGAAATTACAAACATGGAAATGAACAAAAAAATAATCGCTTTCATCATTATATAAGTTTAGTAAGTTCAAAAAAAGCCGGGTTTTCCGGCTTTTATAATCAGTTCAGGGTTCAACACCCTTTAAATTAACAAATTTTTTGGCTCAAAAGCAATTCTACCAGTCGGCCGATGGGTATTTGTCAAGAATAACATCTTCACTGACATTTTCACCAAATTCAATTTTATTTTTTGCAAAATCAGGCATTACAACCACACCGGTATATTCACCTTTAAGTAAAATTGGTGCTTTGTCCTCTTCATTTTTCAGGTCGATATTCTCAAGTGTAAATTCATAAACATCTTCCGCAATCATAGCACGCTTTTCCGAAACAACCGAAATATTTTTCATGGTCAGGTTTTTTACCCTGTCGATACGAATGGCTTCTTTGGTGTTTTTCACTTCAATATTTTCCAGGTGAATATTCTCGAGCCACTTTTCGGGTAAACCTACAAGTACGATAGCATTTGGAACACCATCAATTTTAATATTTCTTATATCGATGTTACGCACCAAAGGTGACGGGCCAACACCTGCACCGGTATAAAACGTGTTGAAGTTAATCGCTTCGTAAGTTGTATTCCTCAGTTCTATATCGCGTACATAAATATTTTCGGTTACATTGCCGCGGCCACGAGCCGTTTTAAAACGAATTCCGCGGTCGCAGTTCTCAAAAATGGCATCGTGTACATACACGTTTCGAATGCCGCCCGATGTTTCGCTGCCAAAAACAACACCACCGCTGCCGGTAACGACATCGTGTGCATAATAGTTACGTACAACAACATTTTCGGTAGGAATATTGATTTTCAACCCTTCTTCATTAAAACCAGACTTTATAACTACAGCATCATCGCCGGTACTTAAGTTATTGTATTCAACCAAAATGTCTTTAGAAGAATCAAGAATTACACCATCGCCATTGTGAGACTCCACACTTTTAACCGTTATTCCGCGAACAATGGCACGCTGCGAATAAATCAGGTGCACATTCCACATTGGGCCGTTACTTACTGTAACATCTTCTACCAATATATCTTCACATTTCCAGAACACCATAAAGTTAGGACGCATACCTTCAACACCAGATCCTTTTCCAAAGTTCTTACGACGCGAAAGTGGCACTTTGGTTGCTATTGAACGAGGTTGTGCTTTCCCAAACTCGAGCCAGTGCTTAGCCTGTCCGTCGAATACACCTTTACCCGTTATTGCAATATTCTTAAGCTCGAAAGCATAAATGAGCGGAGAATAATTGTATGCTTCAACACCTTCGTGACGATAAAGAACCACAGGAAGGTAATCCTCTTTATCTTCGCTAAAATAAACGGTTGCCCCTTCTTCTACATGAAGATTAATGTAACTTTTCAAATGAATAGGGCCTGTCAGCCAGTCGCCTGCCGGAATTAACACTTTGCCGCCACCTGCGTTTTCAGCTGCATCAATAGCACGATGAATGGCTTCGGTGCATTTCACCTTGTCACCATCACGCTCTTTAGCCCCAAAATCTTTAATATTGAAAGTATTGTCCGGAAATTCAGGACGCTTAAGATCAGGCATTTCAAACGGAGCATCCAGCGGTGCAATTTCGTAGGGTGCATTAGAAAAGGGGTAATCCTGCCCTAAAGACTCTATTACCGGAATCAAAAGCATTATTCCCAAAAGGAATAGAAAGTTGTTGTAAAAAGTTCTCATTTTCTGTCAATTTTATTTGTTCAAATTTAATTCTCAGGAATTTCAATTAAAGCTACACAAGCACGATTTGCCGGAGTTTCAAGATTGATTTTTCCACGATATCCCCAATCGTGATGTCCACCTTCCCACTCTACTTCTATACGTTCTGTTTCTGACCACTCGGCACTTTCCAGATCGAGCCATTTAATGTTAACATAATCGGTATATACCCATGGATCTAACGCTACTGTAAATCTCCCATGTGGAAAAAAGACGGCATACTGACTGCCAATATTAGCAGACACATATGCTTCCTGCGTTGATGGAACTGCAACCCTGCTAACAAGGAGATCGTTGTGTGGCACACTGGAGTATATATCAAACTCTTCCATTTTGCCATGTATTGTCGCCCATATTTACATTATTAAGCGGATTCCATGGATGCTTGTCCCAACGTATTGAAGCACTAGTATCGAAATGATCCCACAGCGTAAGCTGAACAATAATATCACGCTTAGATGTTTCTTCAAGGAAAAAAATCAACCGATTCCAGTATTCATTGTTCCATTTATCCAGATCGTAGCTTGAATCGTTTGTTTTATCAAAAGCATAAACATTACCAACTTCTCTGTCCGACATTGTATTTCTTAAATAATTACCCCAACAGAAGCAAGTAAATTAAGTTGATTTGTTAAATCATTTCCCACCCACTGAAAAAGGTTATCATCGTCGCTAGCACCAATTAAAACAACCGGCTCGCCTTTGTATTGCCAATACCACAAATTTTTAGAATAAGGTTTAATACCATCATCTACATCCTTTTCATTCATCTCACCCGCATTTGCCCCCAAGGATGCAAACAAAAATACCAGCAGAAAATGTGCAATTCTACTTACATTCATGTTTTAAAATATTTAAATACATATCGAACTTTTACCATTTGTACACCAAGTCCAAATATAAGGCATTTCAACTAAGCCCTAAAATCGTTACCATAGACAAATTATCTTGTTTTAGGTTACAAATTGCAATAATAACTTTTTAAACCAAAAAAAAGTGACCAGAAATAAATCTGGCCACTTTCACTACTTAGATTTAATCCTATTAAACTAACTAATAGCCGGGGTTTTGCATTTTATCTAATTCTTCCTGTGTAAGATTTGTCCCATCTTCATTTAACAGTCCATCAATAAACGACTGCGGAATAGGTCGTAGTTCATGATGTGCATCGATATTATCAGCAGTTGTTTCCGCAATGTTGGTTGATTCGTAATAAGAATTGCGATTGCTGTAGCCCGATGCAGGATCATCGGAATCGGCAGCTGCCTGACAGCCATCCTGATGAAAAGCACGGTCTTCGCCTTCAGTCCATTCGGCACGGCGACGCAAAACATTCACTACATCAACCGCTTGCTGGTATTGCCAAATTTTTACAAAAACATCCTGAACAAGCTCTTCTGCATTATTTTTATTCTTAACAATACCCAGGGTGAAATAAAACAAACGATCAAAATATAACGGAAATTTTGGTACATAAAACACAAATGGGAAGCTTTAATAAGCCTCCCATTTATCTTTGCTTTTAATTATCAACAAGTTTACTCGTCAATACTATCTTTGTATGCCTGTACATCAAGCAATCCGTCAACCTGAGCCGGATCTTTCATTTTTATTTTGATCATCCATCCTTTTCCATAAGGATCTTTGTTCACCAACTCGGGCTCATCGTCTAATGCTTCATTCTTTTCAACAATCTCTCCTTCGATGGGCATAAATAAATCAGAAACAGTTTTTACTGCTTCCACAGTACCAAAAGTCTCATCCTGGGCCAGGGTTTCTCCTTCGGTTTCTATCTCAACAAAAACTATATCGCCAAGTTCGGTTTGTGCATAATCGGTAATTCCAACTACAGCTATATCGCCTTCAACCTTAATCCATTCGTGTTCTTTAGTGTACTTTAAACTTTCAGGTATATTCATGGTTTTCTTTTTTAAAAATATTTAGTCCAAATGTAACAGAAATATTGTTGTACATACAAATAATATTTAAAAATTATCATCTTCGAAAATACGCAATCTATCATACTCAAAAAAAGATAGAAGTCATTCTTTTTGAAAATAACAATCGATTACAATATCTTTACCCGGCAATAAAAAAATAGCGATGGAGCTTATTCGTATCGAAAATATTGACAAAATAGATGTAGCTGCCCGCTCGTTTATTGAAAAAATGGGGCAACATAAAATTTTTGCTTTTTACGGTCAAATGGGAGCCGGAAAAACAACATTTATAAAAGCAGTGTGTAAAGAATTGGGCGTTGAGGAAAACATTACCAGCCCAAGTTTTGCCTTAATAAATGAATATAGTAGCACCAAAAGTGGTTCGATTTACCATTTTGATTGCTACAGGCTTAAAGATTCCGAAGAGGCTTTTGATATTGGTGCCGAAGAGTACTTTTACTCTGGCAATCTTTGTTTTATCGAATGGCCTGAACGAATTGAAGATCTTTTGCCTGAAAACACCGTTGAAGTACAAGTTACAGTTGCCGACGATCAAAGTCGTGTAATTGAAATATAACATGTTGTTTAATACAAACGAATGCCTTAACTTCATCCTCTTTAAATAGCTGACAATTATGGCCAAGCAATCTAAATCTAACCTGTATCATTTCGAAGAGCAACAACTTATGCCCGCCGAAGAAATGTTGGAAATTAAGCGTAAAGGAAAAAAAATCAGGATTGGCATTCCTGCAAATACGAACGACAATGAACAATGCCTGCCTTTTACGCCACAAGCAATAGAAATACTGGTCGATGCTGGTCATGAAATACTTATCGAAACAAAAGCTGGCGATAAGGCAAGATACTCAGATCTTGAATATTCAGAGGCCGGAGCAATTATATCAAAAAGCAAAGCCGACATTTACCAGTGCGACTATATTTTTAAAGTTGCACCTTACAGCAGCGATGATATTAATTTAATGCGCGGTCAACAAATTATTTTCTCGATGCTGCAAATCGATGCTCAAAACAAAGAATGCATCAAAAAACTGATGCAAAAGAAAATCACATCGGTTGCCTTTGAATATCTCAAGGACGAAACTGGAAACCTGCCTGTGGTACAGTCGATCAGCGAGATTTCGGGCATTGTTTCTATGACGGTTGCCAGCGAATTACTCAGCATGAGCTCAAAGGGTAAAGGTGTATTACTGGGCGGCGTAACAGGTATTTCGCCAGCTTCGGTAATGATTTTAGGCGCCGAAACCGCTGCCGAATCGGCCGCAAGAGCGGCCATAGGACTGGGGGCTGAAGTGAAAATATTCGACAATTCGGTGAGTAAGTTGCGGGCTTTCGAACGCAAGTTTAATCAAAAGATATTCACCTCTCTGTATTATCCCCGTGTAATTGAAAAGGCGCTTACTTCGGCCGACGTGGTACTTGGAGCACAGCCATATAACGAGGTGCCGAAATACATTGTTCCCCGCGAGCTGATTGAACACATGAAAGAAGGTTCGGTAATAATCGACCTCAACACTCCTCAAGGTGGCTGCTTTGAAACAACAAGATGTACCTCGATGGGCAATCCAACTTACATTGAACATGGTGTGATTCACTACTGTGTACCAAATATTTCGGCTCGCGTATCGCGTACAACAACCATTGCCCTGAGCAATATCTTTGCCGCAACCTTGCTCGATATTGCCGAATACGGAGGCATAACCAACTACATTATAAGCCATAAAGGCTTTCGCGAAGGCGTATATCTGTACAATGGTATATTAACCAACCACGACCTGGGGAACAAGTTTATTCTCCCCACAAAAGACATCGACTTATTACTTGCAGCGTTTTAAAACTCCCTACATCAAGATTCAGAAACACAATAAAACAATGCATTTATCGGAGGCAGACCGTATGATTATAAAGTCAAATATGGCCAAAGTGGAAGCACAACAAAACAAGAAAGCTGAGTCGCATCAAAGCAAATGGTCTGTAGGTATAAAAGCATCACCTGAATACCGCTTTGATAACCTACTGGCTCAGAATTATGAATATGCAGCTTAATTCACTGAATGAAATGCCAACGTACAATGTCCGCCCCTATACTTTTGGCGTGTATAGCGGCGTGCAAAATATGTTTTAGTTCTTTTTCCCAATTAACAGAAACACCGGGTACTTTTTATTGCCATCTTCATGTGACCTTTCCATATAAAAGTAAATAAATGCAACATGTGGTTCGTTCAAAATCTTTAAACAGGAATATAATTGTAAACCTGCAAGTGCATTTTATTTTTCTATCACTCAAACTCTTTTTTCTGTAACAAAATTCCTGTATTTTTGCGGATTACTGATTTTGCAACAACAAAATACAAATACCGATTGTTGCGTTAACGTTTTATTTGGAGGAGCAAAGATGAGCAGAAAGAAAATTTCAATAATATCGGGCATATCACTTGTCGCAATTATAATTACAGGATTAATATTTTCATCATACATTACACTTAATTCTGAAACAGATCCGGACAATCCGACTGATGAACAGAATAAACAAATCAGACAGGAAGTGACCCCGCCACCAATACCTGAAAAGTTGACATTTGCCGGTGAGCCTGTGCCCCTCGATAATTTTGATGTACGCGAAAGCCTCGACCGCGAGTTACTGGTAAATACTTATTTTCATTCGCAGACCCTGCTGTTTATGAAATTGGCACCACGTTACTTTCACATCATCGAACCCATATTAAAAGAAAACAACATACCCGAAGATTTCAAATACCTGGCGCTGGCCGAAAGTGGTTTTAATCCAAAAGCGATTTCACCTGCCGGAGCTGTGGGTTTCTGGCAGTTTTTAAAGCATACTGCCCGCGATTACGGATTGGAAGTAAACAACGAAGTTGACGAACGGTACAACATAAAAAAATCTACCGTGGCTGCCTGTGCCTACCTGCACGAATCGTACGAAAAATATGGCAACTGGACAACCGTGGCCGCTTCGTACAATGCCGGGCGCCGGGG
>JAQICD010000135.1 GCA_027858715.1 Prolixibacteraceae bacterium | reverse complement strand
GACGGGAAAACCTACCTTAAAATTGCTGCGAAAGATGCATGGTTAAACATACAGCAACTCCAGCTTGCCGGTAAAAAACGCATGAGCGTTGAAGATTTTCTGCGAGGCTTTCAGCATGCTGACAATTATACAGTTCGATAGAGGAGTGTGCTGGACAATATTTAATTACCGAAATATTGTCCGAATTTCAGGGGTAGGAAGAATTGGAATTGAGGAGATATATTGGTAATTTGAATAAACAGATAGTGTAAAATATTTCTTAGTTGGCTTTTATTTTTTCTCGGCATAATCGCGGGGCGAACACGAGAATTCTTTTTTAAAGCATTTGGCAAAATACGAGTGGTTTGTAAAGCCGGTTTCGTCCATGACTTCAGCTATTGAAAATTTACCCGTTTTAATAAGCTGAGCAGCTTTTTTCATTTTTACATCCCGTATAAGTTCGTTTAAGGTCATGCCTGTTTGTGTTTTTATTTTTCGGTACAAGCTCGAATGGCTCACACCTACTTCGCGACACATGTTTTTGATATTTATTTCAGAATTATTGATGTTTTGATTAATAAAATGTATGGTTTTTTTCAGCGTTTTTTCGTCGTTTGATTCAACGTCCACTTCCTGATTTTCAATAATGAGTTGCTTTTTTATGTATTCGCCGGTTTTTTGTCGTTGAGCAATGAGGCTTTCGATGCGAGCATCAAGCACATCGATGTTGAATGGCTTGGTGAGGTATGCATCGGCACCGGCTTTCAGCCCTTTAACCTGCTGCGTGTCCATTGTAACAGCGGTAAGCAAAATAACCGGTAAATGTTCGTAGCGGGCGTCGTTCTTTACCTTTCCGCAAAACGAAATGCCATCGGTTCCGGGCATCATGATATCGGTAACAATTGCATTAACCGGATATTTGTTCAGCATCTTTAAAGCATCTTCGGCATTAGGTGCTGTAATTAAATGATACTTATGGCGAAGGCTGATGTTAATAAATTCAGCAGTTTCGGGGTGGTCGTCAACAATTAATATGCAGGGCAGCTCTTCGGTGTTTATCATCTCATTTTGGTTCGAAGCACGAGTTGATGTAATCATTTCGCGTATTTGCGAAGTGCTTTTTACTGTGTGATTTTTAACTTCAGCTATATGATTATCTGCTGGAAATTCAATGTTGAAAATGGAACCGTTGCCGGGTTCACTGTTAATTTTCAGATTTCCGTTTAATAGTTGAGTGTATTCGCGAACAAGGTTGAGCCCGATCCCGTAACCCAGCGATTTTTTATCGTTTTCGCCCTGGTAAAATCGTTCAAAAATATGTATCTTTTCTTCTTCTGATATTCCGCTTCCCGAGTCGGAAACCGACAGGCTTATGTCGTTTTTGTTTACATGAACTGAAAAATCTATTTTGCCATTTGTGTCTGTAAATTTGAAGGCATTAGAGAGCAGATTCTGCACTATCGACTCAAGTTTTTCGCTATCGGTTTCGAAGGCTATTGGCTCATCGGGAATGGTTAAACCAAATTTTATCTTTTTGCTGTTGGCCAAATCTGTAAATAGTTCATATTGCTCTTTACAAAACGAAGTAAGTTCAATCGTCTGGATATTTGCTGTAATCGATTTGTTTTCAATTTTTCGAAGGTCGATAAGCTGGTTCACCAGTGAAAGCAATCGGCGCGAATTTTTCGATATTAAGTTCAGAAGGCTTAGAGAATCCGAATCATTGCCATATTTTTGAATAAGCGTTTGCACCGGACCGGAAATAAGGTTGAGCGGCGTACGGAATTCGTGCGATATGTTGGTGAAAAACTGTTGCTTAGCCAGTGCTATTTGTTCGTTTTTTTGTTTTTCAATCGTTATGGTTCGTATTTCTTCTCTCCAGCGAATTTTGTTGCGGTAAGTAATTATAAGCATAAACAACAACATCTGTAAAATGACAATGTAAATAACAATAGCCCAGGCGCTTGCCCAAAATGGTGGTTTGATAATTAAACCAATCGAAGCAATGTGCTCCGACCAAACGCCGTCGTTGTTGGTGCCTCTTACAACAAAGCGGTAATCGCCTGGCGACAGATACGAGTAGCTGGCCATATTGTTGTCGCCGGTGGTATAATTCCAATCTTTATCGTAGCCTTCGAGTTTGTATGCATAGATATTTCGTTTCGGATTTCCGTAATGCAACGCTGCAAAAGTTATACTTACCGAATTTTGATCGTGCTTCATTGTAAGCTCGTCGGAATAAGTAATTAACTTATATGTTTTGTTATTGCCACGCAGTTGTATGGGTGAAAATATTTCTTTGTTGTTTATTTTTAAACCCGAGATGGTCACGGAGGGGGCGTATAGATTTTTACGAACATTGCCCGGAATGAAAGAAATAAAGCCATCGTTTCCTCCAAAATGAATTGTGCCCGAGGGAGAAATAGCATTGCTTTGCGATAGGAAAATGTCAAGCGGAATGCCAGTTTTCATTGGAAAAGATTCGATATTGCCGTTTCCTTTTGAGTATTTAAAAACCGTGGTCAGCGTAGTGCCCCAAATATTGCCGTTGTTGTCTTCTACGAGGTTGTGAATCAGGCTTTCTTTGCCGGTAAAAATGTCGATGATTTCCGTTTTATTGCTAAGGGTGTTGTAATATATTAGTTGGTTGTTTTGTCCAATCCAAATCGAACCGTCCGAATCGATCAACAACGAATTAATGTCGTTGCTGCCAATGCTTTTGTTAAGTTGTTCAGGCTGTTCAATCTCAAGGGTTGTCAGATCTATTGTGTATATTCTTTTATCGTGTTTCAACCATATTTTTTTGTCAGCAGCAATTACGTTGGTGTTAAAGTTGGCAATATATTCGAAATAAATTTCATCGATATTTGAAAAGTCACCCCGTGCTTTGTACATGCCACCGCCCCATGTGCTTACCCAGAACGAACCGTCGGGAGGTGTAACAAAAGCGCTGATATAGTTTGAACGCAGTCCCTGGTTAATGTCGAAACTGGCAGTAATGGTGTGCATTGTTCGCTTTTGTGGTTCCCAGATGTTTATTCCACCGGCACTGCCAATCCATATACGTCCAAGGTTGTCACCTTTTATAGTGTTAATGTTGTTAAGGACTAATGGGTTGGGTGAATTGCTTTCGGCGGTAAATATTTCTTTTTTTTCATTGTTATGAATCGCAACAACACCTTGTTTGGTTGCCAGCCAAAGCGTTTCATTGTTGGCGACATAGATATCGTTAATCTGGTTGCCGGTTATGGTGTTGCCTTCACGGTTTAACACGGGCGTAAACTGAAACATGCCGGTTTCGATATTCAGCCTGCTGATGCCATTTGACGTTGCAAGCCAAACAATGCCGGCATCATCTCTGAAAATATCCCATACCACATTGTTGGCCAGCGAGTAGTTGTTAAACGGGTCGTGCGTATATACTTCGAATTGTTTTGTAGTGGCATCAAAAAAATAAAAACCGAAGTCGGAACCAAAAAACGTTTTTCCTTTTTCGACAGGAAAAATACATTTAACCACTTCGTTGCCAAAACCTGCATTGTGTGAGTTAAAGGTTTGAATACTTTTTGTGTGCCGGTTAAAAAGTACAAGCCCGGTTTCAGTACCTATCCAAAGCATTGAGTCGTTGTTTGTTTCATAGGGTTTGATGTCGAGTATCAGATTGTTTTTTAATTCTGGTTTGTAGCCGCCTTTAAGGTCAAATGCTTCCATTTTGTTATCGGCCGTAAGAGCATAGAGTCCGTCGAATGTTCCAATCCATGTTGTTGCATCGCTGTCGGTGTATAATGCCCTGATTATATTCGATTTGAGTATGGAGTTGTTTTTATGGATGATGTTGGGTTGGCTGGTTTCCGGATTAAGTTTTATCAATCCGTCGGCGGTGCCTATCCATAAAACTGAGTCGCCCTGACGATGCAGACAGCGTACTTCGCGCGAGCCACCAAGGTTTATTTCACGATTTTTAAATGTACGTGTGTCGAAATGCAGAAGCCCTTCGTAGCATCCAATCCACAAGCCACCTTTTCCGTCGTTTACTATGTCGGTAATTTGATTGTCGGGTAGCTGTATGAGATTTGATGCATCTTTTCGGAAAAGTTTCATTTCGTAGCCGTCGTATCGTACAAAACCATTTATGGTTCCCATCCATATAAAGCCTGTTGAATCTTGTGTTATGCTAAATACCTCGTTAACCGGAAGGCCATCTTTAACTTTAATGTTGTTGAATATCCGCATGTTATTGCTGTTTGATGCTGCCAGGGGGTAGGCAAACAAAAACAGAATAATGGTTAGGTAGTATATTATGGATTTGGCCATAAATTGATGATGTAGTGCACACAAACCTACAAAAAAATCTGCACTATTTTATATACAGATTGCTGTCGCCATAACTTAAAAAACGATAATCGTTTTCAAGGGCATGCGCATAAGCTTTTTTCCAGTCATTGCCCAAAAATGCCGATATAAGCAGCAGTAAAGTGCTTTTTGGTTGATGAAAGTTGGTAATCATTCCGTCAATCAGTTTGAATGTATATCCCGGAACAATAATGATTTGTGTTGTGGTGTTAAGAAATTCAATATTAAGTTTTTTCATGTAGCTGTACAGCGCTGTTAAAGCATCGTTTCGCGAAATGTCTTCATCGTTTTGATATGGATCCCATTGCCTAATATCAAGTTCCGAAGGTTGAATGCCGGGATTTTTAATAACTTTTTTCCCTATCTGGTAAAGGCTTTCGAGGGTTCGTATCGAAGTTGTGCCAACCGCAATTATGGTGCTGTTATGACCGGTCAGCTCTTTAACGAACGTTTTTTTCACCAGTATATGCTCGGTGTGCATTTCGTGGTCATCAATGGTTTCGCTTTTAACAGGTTGAAAAGTTCCTGCACCTACATGTAGCGTGAGCTCGTGGGTGGTGATGCCTTTTTTACGAAGTTGGTTTAAAACATTGTCGGTAAAGTGTAAACCGGCTGTTGGTGCTGCAACCGAACCTTTTATTTTCGAAAACACTGTTTGATAGCGGGTGTTGTCAATTTCTTCGGTTTCGCGTTGTAGATAGGGGGGTATGGGTATGTTGCCGGCAGCTTCCAGAATATCAGAAAAGGTGAATTGTGGTTTATCCCATCTAAACTGAATAATATTGCTGTTACCCGATTTACCGGTGTTTACAGCATAAAGATTTATTGGTTCGCTGTTGATTGTTAGCGGAAGCTTTAACATTCCGCTTTTCCATTTTTTTAGATTTCCCACAATACATTTCCAGCTGCATTCGCGGGTTTGCTGAAAATTCTGAGCATAATCGGATGGTTCAGCCGGATCGAGCAAGAATATTTCAATTTTTGCGCCGGTTTCTTTTCTAAAATGAAGTCGTGCACGTATTACTTTGGTGTTGTTGAATACAAGTTTCGTTTCAGACTGTAAAATGTCGGGCAAACTGGCAAAAATATGGTCGCTGATTACTCCGTCGTTCCAGCACAGCAACTTCGAATGGTCGCGTTGTTCCAGTGGATATCTCGCAATGCGGTTATCGGGCAGCTGATAGTTGAATTCTTCAATTCGTATGTTTTTGATATCGTTGAAATTGGCCATGGGCAACTAACGGTTTATTGTTTTATGTATTTAAAGTGAGCAACAGACTGCAAAAATAACAAAAAAAGCGGGTCGCTATTTAACGCACTTATCATGCTCAGGGCAACCAGCAATGATTAAAGGCAATAGGGTGCTATTGCTTACCGCCCTTTTTGGAGCTAATGTGTAATGCCTTTAGGCATGGTGCATATAGTTTTGAGAGACAGAGAGACAGAATGACGGATATAAAGAGAGGCAAAGAGACGAAGAGAGTGAGAGACTGAGTGCCGGGAGGAACAAACAAGCATCGAGCAACGAGTATCGAGCATCCAGCAACAATGACCAATGACCACCATCGTTTGCAGATAAATCGATGCATGTACTCTGTTACGTCTAAAATTGCGTTAACTTTGCCGTTTTCAATTAAAATAGCATTATACCATGTTGGATATAGGTGATAAAGTAAAGTTCCTGAACAATATTGGCGGTGGTCGCATTGTTAGTTTTCAGAGTAAGAATATTGCTGTGGTTGAAGGCGACGATGGCTTTGAAATACCGGTTATGATAACCGAGCTTGTTAAAGTTGAAGAGGAAGTAACCTACAATAATACACCGCGTAGTTTCGGCAATTCATCTGATAAAAACACCGAAAAACAGGCAAAAGAAGAGGAACGTGTGGAAGAAGACTATGAACCGGTACTGATTCCGGGCAACGACCAACCTCGTTTTTATATGGCATTTTATCCTACCGACCAAAACAATCCTGTGGGTGGCGAAATAGAAATATATTTTATAAACGACAGCAATTTTTCGGTCTTGTATCATTATGTACATTTCGATGGAGAAAAATATCAGACAATTGATGCTGATATTTTGGAGCCCAACACAAAAAACTACATCGATGGTCTTGGATCATCTGATTTAAACAGTTTGCCAAAATTTTATTTCCGGATAATTCCTTTCGAAAAAGAGTCGAAAAGTCTTGCAGTGCCAATTTCAAAAGAGATTTCGGTTAACTCAGTAAAGTTTTATAAAGAAAAGAGCTTTACCGAAAACGATTTTTTCGATGGCAAGGCTATGATTTTCGATCTGGTTACAAATCCTTTAGCCGAAGAAATTGATAAAATGACCGAGAAGGATTTTAAGAAGGTTATAAATGAGAAAGATAAACAGAACAGGCCTGAAGAACAAACTCCTAAGCCGGTAAAACAACCTGATATTGTTGAGGTTGATTTGCATATCGACGAGCTGATTGACAGCACGGCCGGTTTATCGAACCGTGAAATTTTGGATATTCAGCTTGATAAATTTTATCGTGAAATGGATGAGGCCATCAAAAATCGTGTTAAGCGAATCGTTTTTATTCACGGAGTTGGCAACGGTGTGCTTAAGCAGGAAATAGGGAAAAAACTGAAATCGAAATATGCCCGCTTTAATTTTCAGGATGCCTCGTTTAAAGAATATGGTTATGGTGCAACTATGGTTATTTTTCGTCGAAAATAATGAGTGATTTGAATAAGAAACGAAACAGCGGTATATTGCTTCATGTCAGTTCGCTGCCTTCTGCGTATGGAATAGGCGATTTTGGTTCCGAAGCATATGGCTATATCGATAAACTTTCAGATAACGGTTTTTCTGTATGGCAAATTCTGCCACTTGGACCTAACGAACCGGGCTTTTCTCCCTACCAGTCCTATTCTGCTTATGCAGGCGATGTGTTATTTATTTCTCCCGACGAGTTACAGCGCTGGGGCTTGGTCGATACAGACGATATTTCGGTGAAAATAAAATTTCCTAAGAATATTGTTGATTACAAAAAAGTATCCCAATGGAAAAGTGAAGTCCTGCTGAAAAGCTGGAACAATTTCACACAAAAGCCGGATGCTTTTTCTTCGTTATGGGACGAATTTGAATCTTTCATGCACGAGCATGAGTGGTGGCTTAACGATTATTCGCTTTATGCAGTTTGTAAAGAAAAATACAAAGGAGAGTCGTGGGAGAAGTGGCCATCGGAGGTAAAAAACAGAGATGTTGGAGTACTGGAACAAATGCGTGATGAAGAAGAAACACTAATACGCTACGAAAAATTTAAGCAGTTTCTTTTTTTTCGGCAATGGTTCAGGTTAAAAGAGTATGCCAACCAAAAAGGTGTCGAGATTTTTGGTGATCTTCCGCTATATGTGTCCTACGATAGTGCCGATGTGTGGAGCAACCAGTCGTTATTTCTGCTTAACGAAAATGGAGAGCCTGAACTGGTGGGTGGTGTGCCTCCCGATTATTTCAGCGAGGATGGTCAGCTATGGGGAAATCCGGTTTATAACTGGGAACATTTGGCCGATAACGATTATCACTGGTGGATAGCCCGTATTTACTTCAACCTGCACATGTTCGATTTGGTAAGAATTGACCATTTCAGAGGGCTTGAGTCGTTTTGGGCCATTCCGGCAACAGCCGAAACCGCAAAAAATGGGAGCTGGCAAAAGGCCAAAGGCTATGATTTATTGCAGATTTTAAAGAAACAAATACCTGATTTGCCAGTTGTAGCCGAAGATTTGGGCGAAATAACTCCCAAAGTTGAAGCCCTGCGTGATCATTTTAAATTGCCCGGGATGAAAGTATTGCAATTTGCATTTTCGGGCGATTCACAAAACATACACTTGCCTCATAACTACACCGTTAATAATTTGGTTTACACAGGCACTCACGATAACGATACGCTGGTGGGGTGGTGGAGTGCACTTTCGAATGCTGAAAAGCAAACGGTAAAAGGTTATTGTACACATACAAACCGTAAAAGTGTGGCTGCACGTCTTGTCGAATTGGCGTGGTCGTCGGTTGCGTGCATGGCCATTGTGCCTATGCAGGATGTTTTAAGGCTCGATACCAATGCCCGTATGAACACTCCGGGAACCATTGAAGACAACTGGCAGTGGAGATGCGATGCTGGTTTTGGTAGTAAAAAATGCTGGCGTTTTATGAAAAACCTGAATGAAAAATATAATCGTAGCAATGAGTAAAATTTATACGGTAGGAGAAACTACTTTCGATATTATTTTCAGAAACGGACAACCATCGGCAGCTGTTGTCGGTGGAAGCGTTTTAAACACAGCCATTACGCTGGGGCGTTTAAAATTGCCCGTTCAGTTTGTATCGCGCATGGGTAACGACCATGTGGGTGAGCTTTCACTCGACTTTTTAAAGAAAAATGGAGTAGAACCAGAATTTGTTATAAGGTTCGACGGTAACTCAAGACTGGCTCTTGCTTTTATGGATGAGAGTAACAATGCCGATTATGAGTTTTATCGGGCCGACGAGTCGCCATCGTTAATTTTTCCCGAACTGGCATCAAACGATATTGTAACTTTCGGCTCAACAAATGCCATCAAAGAAGAAGGACGCAACAATCTTTTGTTGTTCTTAAATCAGGCTCACGATAAAGATGTACTTACTATTTACGATCCCAATATCAGGGAATTTGGCCCCAGGCAACTTATCGAAACACGTAAAAAGGTTGAGGAGAACCTGCATCTTGCTAAGGTGCTGAAAGGTTCGAACCAGGATTTCATGCGCTTGTATGAAACCAATAATGCTGACGAAATTTTCGAGATTGTCCGACCTCTGGGAGTTCAGTTGCTTATTGTTACTTCTGGCGTCGAAAAAGTTGAGCTTCGGACATCACTACTGTCCTTGACGTTCCCTGTAACTCCAGTAAAAACGGTTAGTACAATAGGAGCCGGCGATAACTTTACCGCAGGTTTGGTTTATGGTTTTTATATAATGAATATCCGAACAGCCAATATTCAACAGGTTGATGAAGGCACATGGCTTGAAATTATTCAATATGCTGCCGATTTTGCGGCTCAGGTATGTTGCTCCGAATCCAATTATATTTCGAACGAATATGCCGATGAAATTCTAAGGCAATAAACTCTTTTAGGTTTGCAGGAGAAAACCAGAAACGATTTCTATAAATTTATCAGGCTTTTCGGCATGTAGCAAGTGCGAAGCATTTCTAATGGTTTTTATCTGCGCTTCGGGATACATTTTTTTGATATTTTCTTCACCTTCTTCATCGATATAACCCGAAAGCTCACCTTTAATAAATAAAACAGGGTATTTCAGTATTGGGATACGGTCGTTGTAATCTTCAAAATCAACGCCACTAATTATATTGTCGAGATTTTCGTACAGCGCTTTCACATTTAGTTTCCATTCATAACCTTTTTTACCATGGCGCAAATTTTTCAGAATAAACTGACGAACAATCTTTTGGGTTATATTACCAGCCAGATGCTGGTCAATTTCTTTGCGTGTTTTGAATTCCGGCAGGTTTGTATTTAATAAAGATTCGAGTATGTTTTTGTGAAAATCGTACTGCAAGGCTGTGGCCGGATTTTTACGGTAATTGGTTGGGGCAATATCGGCCACAACAAGCGATTTTACTTTTTCGGGGTAGTCGGCTGCAAATGCGATGGCTGTTTTACCTCCCATGCTGTGCCCCATAATATGTGCTGCATCAAGTTCCAGCTCGTGAAACAGCCAGACCAAGTCGGTAACCATATTCTCGTATTTGTGACTGTTATCGTGTGGCGATGCGCCGTGGTTGCGTAAATCAACGGTTATCACTTTAAAATTTTCCGATAATCTGCGGGCAATAGGCCTCCAGTTGTCCGACGAGCCGTAAAGTCCGTGTAAAATAACAATGGGGTCACCTTTGCCTTCGGTGCGGTAAAACAGATTCATATTATTTTAAAGCTTCAAGATATTTTTGAATTGTCGTTTCTAATCCCATATAGAGTGCATCAGCAATTAGAGCATGACCGATTGATACCTCGTCGATAAACGGGATTTTTTCGATAAAAGGTTTTAGGTTATCGAGGTTTAAATCGTGACCTGCGTTTACACCCAAACCAAGTTCTTTGGCTTTTAATGCTGCTGTTACAAAAGGCTGTACTGCTTTTTCGGGCGACAGCGGAAAATTTGTTGCGTAAGGTTCGGTGTATAGTTCAATACGGTTTGTTCCACATACTTTGGCTCCTTCGATAAAATCAAGTTCTGTTCCGGTAAAAATCGAAACCCGTATTCCTTTCGATTGAAATTCCTTGATAACATCGATCAGAAACGACTTATTTTTTATCGTATTCCAGCCTGCATTCGAGGTTATGGCTTCGGGAGGGTCAGGTACAAGGGTTACTTGTTCGGGAACAATTTCGCAAACCAAATCAATAAATTTTCGGTTTGGATACCCTTCAATATTGAATTCGGTATTTACGATTGGGCGTAATTCGTAAACATCGTTATATCGAATATGTCTTTCGTCGGGTCTTGGATGAACGGTTATGCCCTGTGCTCCGAATTTTTGGCAATTTATTGCCGACTCAACAACATTTGGGATATTTCCACCACGGGCGTTACGTAGTGTGGCAATTTTGTTTATATTTACACTAAGCCTTGTCATTTTTGTAGAAATTTAGGGCTGCAAGTTACAATTTTTCTATTATTTTGAAGTGTTTCATTTTTAAAAAAGGATAAATACATCTTGATTGCACAGGAACTCATAAACAACAACCTGCCGGTTTTGAATTGCAAAGATACCGGAACGAAGGCTTTAAACATTATGGAATCGTTTAAGGTTTCGCATTTACCTGTTGTGTCAGACGACCGTTATGTTGGGTTGGTTTCCGACAGTTTTATTTATGATAGGGAGCTTGAGATTTGTGCATTGAATGAAGAAATAAAGGCGATCGCTGCTCCTTTTGTCAGAAACAATCAGCATTTATATGAAGTGATGCGGGTTTTTAATGAGTTGAAAGTGACTGTTTTGCCTGTTTTGTATATGGATGATGCTTATTGTGGAGCTATTTGTATTGGCGATCTTACCGGCAAAATATCTGGTTTATTCTCTGTTCACGAGCCTGGAGCTGTAATTGTACTTGAACTGGGTCGGACCGATTACTCGATGTCACAAATTGCTCAGATTGTTGAGTCGAACGATGCCAAAATTTTAAGCCTTTATACATTGAGTCCCGAAAACTCAATGGAATTGGATGTTACTTTTAAGCTGAATGTTACTGACGTGTCGTCAATTATTGAAACTTTTGTGCGTTACGATTATACCATCAAAGCTGTATATGCCGAAAATTCGGTTTTGCACGATATGTTTAGCGAACGGTACGACATGTTTATGAAATATATAAATTTTTAACCCAATATGCCCTTAAAAATTGCCATTTACGGAAACGAAGTAAAAAAAGAATATGTTCCGGTTTATCAACGGATGTTTCAATTCTTTAAATCTCAGTCGGTGGGCTATGTGCTTTATTCTGCCGTAAAAGAGAAATTGCAGAGAAAGTATAAAGTTGATGTTGAAAATATAGAAACTTTTACAGATGATTTGGATGATTATAAGAATATCAATCTGGTTTTATCGATTGGTGGCGACGGTACCTTTTTGAGTGCAGTATCATATGTGGTTGAACGTAAAATTCCTGTGGCTGGTATAAACTGCGGTCGGCTGGGCTTTTTGGCCGATATTCCCAGTGAAAACCTCGAACAGCATCTGAAACAATTTATCGATGGTAACTTTGAAATTGAAAACCGGAGCATGATACAAATAGTGCAGCCACATGAGCTGTTTACTCGCTTTAATTACGCCATTAACGAATTAACTGTACACAAACTTGATAATTCATCGATGATTAAGATTGAAACATTTATTGATGGCGAGTTTTTGGCCAATTATTGGGCCGACGGGCTGATTGTAAGTACACCTACCGGGTCAACTGCTTATGCGCTTAGTGTTGGAGGCCCAATTGTTGTCCCCGACCTTTCGGGGTTTGTTATCACGCCCATAGCGTCGCATAATCTTACCGTTAGACCAGTTGTCGTCCCCGATAATGTTGAAATTGAACTAAAAATTGAAGGCCGGGGGCAGCAATATTTGGTTTCGTTCGACCATCGTTCACACCCCCTCGATTTTTCAGAGAGCATTAAGATACGTAAAGCTTCTGATTGTGTACCAGTTGTAAAACTTCACGGACAGTCTTTTTATTCAACCCTTAGAAACAAAATGATGTGGGGAGCCGACCGGCGAAACTGATACTAAAATAACCTTCCTGTATTTTTTCTTTTGCACCTCTGTTATTGTTAAAAGCCCATCAGGTTTTTACAATTATTATATTACTTTTGTAGCTCTCTGAATGGAGAATGAATGAGCTGAAATCGGATGTGAACTTGTTAATTATTAGCATGTTTCAGTTTTATCGGATATGAATCGTCCATTTGATTAACAGGTATTGAACAAGAACTGTACTTAAATGGTATTTCATACGTTATTTTGAATGATAAATAAATTGTTGACACCAAAAGATGTAATGCATGCCTGTTAGACAGTATATTTTAGTATTCGCTCTGATATTCGCTTCATTTTCTGTAAAAGCTCAGCAGCAAACTGCCGATTTTGGATTGTTTGGTGGAGCTGCTATTCCATTCAGCGATTATACCAGTATGAATTTGACACAGTCGGTAAAACCCACGGCCGGAGTTTTTTACAGGTATAACTTTAACTCAAGATTGAGTTTCCGAATAAATGCATTTTACGGAATTGTTGGAGCCAGAGGTTATATCGATGATATTGCGATTCCATTGCAGTTTGAAAAAGGAGTTCTCGATTTGTCGGCATCAGTCGAGATAAATTATCTCGATTTTATTTTAGGGGTCGAAAAGATGAGGTTTAGTCCCTATGTTATGTATGGAGTAGGGCTTAGTTTTTATAATGATATTTTTGGCAACCTCCAGGGCGCTTTTAACATCCCCATTGGTGTAGGTGCCAAGTATTCCCTTTCGAAACGCTGGGGAGTAGGAGCTGAAATTTCGACCCGGAAGTTGTTTAAAGATAATCTTGATAATTTGGATGATCCATACAGGGTGGTGAATTTACCCAAAGTAAACGATTGGTTACATAATAACGATTGGATAAATTACATCGGATTTACAGTAACCTACAAGGTTTCCCGTGGTTCAAGACCTTGTGCAACATATGAATAATTTAAAAATGAGTTGTATTGATAAAATAGATAAAAGCCGGGTGCCTAAACATGTTGCAATTATCATGGATGGCAACGGGCGTTGGGCTGCAAAACGCGGCAATAAACGTACCTACGGACATCAGCAAGGTGTAGAATCGGTGCGTTCGGTTATTAGAGCAGCTGCTGAAGTTGAAGTAAGCTTTTTGACATTATATGCATTTTCAACCGAAAACTGGAATCGTCCTAAATATGAAGTAGATGCTTTAATGACTTTAATGGTTAATGTAATTAAAAGTGAAGCTGCTGATCTCAATAGCAATAATGTTCGCCTTGTTGTAATTGGAGATAAAAACAGCCTTCCTAAAAGAGTACGTAGCGAAGTAGATCGTATTGTTGACAACCTGAAAGATAACACCGGACTAACCGTTGTGATGGCTTTAAGTTATAGTTCTCACTGGGAAATCATAAATGCTGTTAAATCGATAGCAAGCGATGTTAAAAAAGAGAAAATTGGGGTTGAAGATATTTCACGAGAGCTTTTTGATAGCTATCTTTCCACCGCCAAAATACCCGACCCTGAATTGATGATTCGAACAAGTGGTGAAGCAAGACTAAGTAATTTTTTACTCTGGCAAATGGCTTATACAGAATTGTCTTTTTCACCTACGTTGTGGCCTGATTTTAGGGAAGAGGATTTTTTTCAGGCAATATGTGATTATCAAAGTCGTGAACGCCGTTTTGGCATGACTAGTGAGCAAATTCAAAAACCTAATTTGAAGTAATGGTTAAGAAAATATTTTTTATACTCCCTTTATTGTTGATTTTTTTTAGTGTTTGGTCGCAAACACCCGACAGTACAAGCTTTTCAATCTACTATTCAAGCCCCAGAACTTACACTATTGGCGGAATAGAAATTTCAGGTATCAGGTATCTCGACAAGCAGATGTTAAAAGAATATACCGGGTTGCAGGTTGGTGACGAAATATCAATTCCCGGTGACGAGATAACCAGTATTATTAAAAAATTCTGGAAGCAGGGCTTATTTTCCGATGTGAAGATAAATGCGAACAAAATTGTAGATAATGAAGTCTATTTGGAAGTGTTCCTGCAGGAGCGACCGAGATTATCATCAGTCAATTTTCATGGTGTAAAAAAATCAGAGATTGAAGATATCAAAGAGAAAGTTTTGTTACTCGAAGGCAGCCAGGTTGTAGATGCACAACTTGTAAATGCCGAACGTATCATAACTGGAATTTTTAAAGAAAAAGGTTTTCTCGATGCCGAAGTAACTATAGTTCAACGCGACGACCCTGAAAAGGAAAATTCTATGATTCTCGACATTTATGTTGATAAGAAAGAAAAGGTAAAAGTGTCAGAAATTGTTTTGCATGGTGTTCAAGATGTGTCGGAGTTTAAGTTGAAACGAGCCATGAAGAAAACCAACGAAAAAAACTGGAGAAATTTTTTCAGAACCAAAAAATTTCAAGAAGATTTATACGAAGACGATAAGCAAAACATGCTTAATAAATATAATGAACTTGGATATCGCGATGCAATTATTACATCTGATAGTGTTTCAAAAGTTGAAGGCGAAAACAGGGTGCGCATCGATATGTGGATTGAAGAGGGCAACAAATACTATTTACGTGACATTAACTGGGTAGGGAACACTATTTATCCTGATGAGCAACTTGATGCATTTTTGGGAATTAAAAAAGGAGATATCTTCAACCAGAAACAACTCGACGAAAGGCTAACTTCAGACAACGATGCTGTAGGAAACCTTTATCTTGATAAAGGGTATTTGTTTTACCAGCTTATTCCGGTAGAAATAAATATTGAAAACGATTCGATTGACCTTGAAATGCGTATCCACGAAGGTAAACAAGCCACAATCGACCGTGTGCTTATTGAAGGAAATACACAAACCTTTGAAAATGTAGCCCGTCGTGAACTTTATACTTTGCCCGGCGATTTGTTCAGTAAAACCAAGCTGATGCGCTCGTACCGGCAATTGGCACAGCTGGGGCATTTCGACCAGGAACGAATTGGTATTGATCCTATTCCAAATCAGGAAAACGGGACAGTTGATATTAAATATAGCCTTGTTGAAAAAGCCAACGACCAGATTGAACTCTCCGGAGGATGGGGCATGGGTATGTTTGTTGGTTCGCTCGGACTGAAGTTCTCAAACTTCTCTGCTCAAAATATTTTTAACCGCGAAGCATGGAAACCTTTGCCACGTGGCGACGGACAGACGTTGAGTCTCAGGGCACAAACAAACGGAAAGTATTACCAGCAATACAGTCTTACCTTTATGGAACCCTGGTTCGGTGGTAAAAAGCCCAATAATTTTTCACTTTCGGTATATTATTCGAAACTGACTCAGAGCGATGCCCGTTACAATTACTACGGCTCAGGCTCTGGTGGCTATGGTGGCGGTTATGGTGGCGGTTATGGTGGTGGTTATGGTGGTGGTTATAGTGGTTATGGCGGAGGCTATAACAACTATGGCAACCAGGGTTATGTCGATTATACCAATGCCAACATTACTGCATTCCAGGTCACTTATGGTATGTCGTTGGGATATGGTTATCGCCTTTCATGGCCCGACGATTATTTTACCCTTTATCATGAGTTGTCGTTACAGCACTATAAGCTTTTGGAATGGCCGTATTACGAGTTTCTGAGGACCGGCGATATTAACGACTTCAGTTTAAAAACAACTTTCAGCCGTAATTCTATCGACAACCCGCTTTATTCTCGCAGAGGAGCTTCATTTAGTTTATCGCTTGAAATTACACCTCCATACTCGGTTATCAATGGTAGAGATTACCGCGACCCGGATATGTCGGAAAGAACACGCTACAATTTCCTTGAATATCACAAGTGGATGTTTAATGCGAAATGGTTTACACCTCTCGACCAAATGGAGAAACTGGTGTTACACTCGAAGTACGAATTCGGAATGTTGGGGTATTTTAACGAAAACCGCAGGTCGCCACTCGAAGGTTTTAAAATGGGAGGTGATGGTATGTCGGGATACGATGTGTATGGTTCTGATAATATCGCTTTGCGTGGATATGCTAACGGAAGTTTAACTTCGTCGAGCAGTACCGGTGGTAATGCCGCCAACATTTACTCTAAAGCAACTATTGAATTGCGATACCCGATCACCTTATCGGAGTCGGCACAGATTTATGCACTTGGTTTTCTCGAGGCAGGTAATAGCTGGTACGATTTCGATACCTTCAACCTGTTCGAATTAAAACGCTCTGCCGGTGTAGGTGTTCGTTTCTGGTTACCAATGTTTGGTCTGCTTGGAATCGACTGGGGTTATGGTTTCGATATGCCAAATCGTGGCGGAACAACCAATGCTAAAGGGCAGTTTCACTTTGTTATCGGACAGCAATTTTAAATTGGTATAAAAGTTGTATCCTAAACCTAAAATATATAAAAATAAAAAGTTATGAAACGGATATTTGTCATTTTAATTGCAGTTTTAGCTACTTCATCAGTAGGCTTTGCACAAAAATATGCCTATGTCGATACCGAATATATTCTTCAAAATATACCGGCTTATCAGGCAGCACAAGAACAACTTAATACATTGTCAACTCAATATCAGCGCGAATTAGAGAATGTTCAGGCCGATTTGGAACAAATGTATAACGATTTCAGAGCCGAGTCGGTTTTGTTGTCCGACGAGATGAAACGCAAGCGTGAAGATGTAATTGTAACTAAGGAAAAAGAATTCAGAGCTTTGCAGCAAAAATATTTTGGTCCCGAAGGCGAGTTGTATCAAAAACGTCAGGGTTTGGTAAAACCTATTCAGGATGACATTTATAATTCAATTAAAGACTTAGCGGCAAGTGGTAATTATGCTGTTATTTTCGATAAAGCCGGAAGCCTGAGTATGCTTTATACCGACCCACGATACAATCTGAGCGATCAAGTACTAGAAAAAATGGGTTATAATAATTAGTATTTAAAGTTAATTTCTATATTTGCGTAACAACAGTAATAATGAACATATTTGAAATACATCAATAAAATGAGAAAATTAATTGTAATAATAGTTTTATTTGTTGCCGTAGCGGCTGTAAAAGTTAATGCTCAAAATCTTAAGTTTGGTCATATCGATATGCAACAGTTGATTCAGGTTATGCCTGAGAGAACCGCAGCATTAGCAAACCTTGAAAAAGAGGCGGGCGAGCTTGAAGAAATGTTGGGAACTATGCAAGAAGAGCTTCAAACCATGTTTGAAGATTATTCAACAAAGCGTGAAACAATGTCTGACCTGGTTCGTCAGGCTAAGGAAGAAGATATTCAAATGAAGCAACAGCGCATCGAAACATTTAGAATGCAAGCCGACCAACAATTACAGAAGAAGCAGCAGCAGCTTATGGAGCCAATTTTCACTAAAGCTGATAGTGCAATTGCAGAGGTGGCAAAAGAAAATAACCTGGTTTATGTTTTTGATGTGAGTTCACGTGTTGTTCTCTATCAATCGAATCAGAGTATTGATGTTCTTCCTTTGGTGAAGAAAAAAATGGGAATTGAATAAATTCTAAAAGAAATTAGATAGTTTTAAGGTCGCTTGTATTAACAGGCGGCCTTTTTTATGCATTGTTATTATGGATAATTATAAACCCATTGGAATATTTGATTCAGGTTATGGCGGGTTAACCATACTGAAAGAAATACGGAAGGCATTGCCTCAGTACGATTACCTGTACTTAGGCGATAATGCCCGCACTCCTTATGGTACACGGTCGTTTGAGGTTGTATATCAGTACACACTCGAAGCGGTAAAAAAACTTTTTTCGATGGGGTGCGAATTGGTTGTTCTTGCCTGCAATACGGCTTCGGCAAAAGCTTTGCGCAGCATTCAGCAAAACGATTTACCCAAAATTGCACCTGAAAAACGTGTTCTTGGAGTTATCCGACCCAGTGTTGAAGAAGTGGTTTCTATTACCCAAAACGGACATGTTGGTGTTTTAGGAACTAACGGAACGGTTTCGTCTCTTTCGTATGTTTTAGAGTTAGAAAAGTTATCGGATGGCAAACTTGCTATTAGTCAGGAAGCCTGCCCTATGTGGGTTCCCATTGTTGAGAATAACGAAATTGGCACACAAGGGGCTGATTATTTCGTCAAGAAAAATATTGAAAATTTGCTGGTTGCCGACAGCCTTATTGATACCGTCGTATTGGGTTGTACACATTATCCTTTGTTGCATCATACTCTAAAAAAGTTTTTGCCACAACATATTAAAATTGTTGAACAAGGGTCAATCGTTGCCAAAAAACTGGCCGATTATCTAAAGCGTCATCCCGAAATGGAAACACGTTGTTCGAAACAGGCAGGTATAAAATATTTCACTACCGAAAATGCCGAAACCTTCGATGAAAAAGCATCGTTGTTTATTGATGATGTGGTAAACTCAAAAAATATTAATTATTTATAACCAATAGCCCTATTTTAATTCAGGATGTTTTTGAAAATATTTTGCCAATCCCTTTATCGGTTCCTTTTCGATATTGCTTACAATTAATCCAAAGCTGTGTGCCACTTCTTTTAAAATATCGGCATGACTGTGTGCAATTGAACCGCAAAACGACAACTCATATTTATCAGTCTCGGGGTACAAAGTAATATTTTTAATGAAGAATTGTTTGAACTGTTTTGATACGATATTTCTGCAATAAGCATCGTCAATATTTTCTTCGGCAAAAGGAGCAAAGCCTGCCAGAAACCGATTAGGCATGGGGCTTTGATAAACTCTTTCGAGCACCTGCATAGCTGATATGTTAAACGAGCTCGCGAATTTACTCGATATTTGTTTCGGCATTTGCATGGTAAGATAATCGGTTACTAATTGCTTTCCAATCGAAACACCACCGCCGTCGTCGCCCAGAATGTAACCTAGCGATGGCCTTTGATGAATTATTTCTGAACCATCCCATATACAAGAGTTCGAACCAGTGCCCAGCAGACCTATCAACCCTTTTTTTGTTCCGGCCAATGCCAGACAGGCGGCTTTTAAATCAGTGTCAACATGTATGGTGTCACAGTTAAAAATATGGCCAATGGCTCGTTCTATTTTTTCTATGTTGTTTATAGTTGAACAGCCTGCGCCAAAATAATATATGGCATCCAGCTTGTATTGTTCGTTTACTGTCGATACCGGGCGCATAATGGTTTCTATCTCAGGGATTGAAAGAATAAAAGGGTTTATCCCCGGTGTGTTGTGTAAGTCTTCGATTTTGTGTTGGTTAACTACGCACCACTGTGTTTTTGTTGACCCGCTTTCGGCAATTAGTATCATATACGCTGTTTTAAAGCTAATATATTCATTTGTATCTGTTATTTTTGCATTTTGTAACGGAAATATGGAAAAAAAATCACATTTGTTAAATATAACGGACTTTACTAAAGCCGAAATTGTTGAGATGCTGAATGCTGATATCAATAGTAGCTCAGAGCTATTTGCTGCAGCCGACGAAACAAAACGCCTATATGTGGGTTCAAAAGTCTATTTCAGAGGTCTTGTTGAGTTTTCAAATATTTGCTCGAAAGACTGTTTTTATTGTGGCATCCGTAAGTCCAATAGCAATGTTCATCGTTACAATCTGACTGATGAAGAGATTCTTGAAGCTGCAAGCTTCGCTTACGAAAACAATTACGGTTCGTTGGTGCTTCAGTCGGGAGAGTTGGCAAGTGAGCAATTTGCAGATCGTATTGAATATTTACTATGTGAAATTAAAGCACTGAGCGATAACAAACTTGGAGTAACCCTTTCGCTTGGAGAACAAACCCGCGATGTATATAAACGGTGGTTTGATGCGGGCGCACATCGGTACTTGTTGCGCATCGAAACATCGAATCAACAACTTTACAAACGACTGCATCCGGCCAGTCACTCTTTTGAAAAACGCATTGATTGCCTGAGAATACTCCAGAATATTGGTTATCAAACCGGCACGGGTGTGATGATAGGCCTGCCTTATCAAACAATTGAAGATTTAGCCGATGACCTTCTGTTCATGCAAAGTTTTGACATAGATATGGTTGGAATGGGGCCATATATTGAACACGAAGAAACCCCGCTTTATGCGCATAATGATATTCTGTGGCCTATTGAAAAACGATTTTCGATGGCTTTGAAAATGATTGCCATTCTGCGCATTTTGATGAAAGATATTAATATTGCCGCTGCAACTGCTTTGCAGGCTATCGACCCAATTGGACGTGAGAAAGGCGTAAAGGCCGGTGCAAATGTAATTATGCCTAACATAACACCCGGCATGTATCGCAACGATTATTCCCTGTATCAAAACAAACCTTGCACCGATGAAGAACCTGCGCAATGTAGAGGTTGTCTTGACGCACGTCTCTCACTTGCCGATAGCGAAATAGGTTATGGCGAATGGGGCGATTCGAAGCATTATTTTCGTAGGATGAAAAAATAAATTTTACACTTCAGGCAGTCGTCCCGAGTGTCTTATCATCTGCGATAATGTTTCGTTGAATTCGTCGGCTCTGAGCAGTTCTTCGAGTGTTAGTATCATGCGGTATTTCCATTGGTTTCTCTCGTCGCTCGGCACGTTGATGCGTTCTTTGTCTGTTTGATCCCAGCGTAAAGTGCCATCCATTGCCACTAAATCCTGAATAGGATAGATGGTCCACATAGCTGACGAATGAAGGTGCTGATTAACGATTTCCTTACAAATCCAGGGTTCAGCATAATACGGAGCCTGCCCGTTACGTCCCAGCATGGTGTGGTAGAAACGCTGCGTACGTTCGCGGTTTTCTTCCCACCACCCGCGTATGGTTGACATGTCGTGGGTTGATGTAGTACAAACACTCATGTAAGGTGCATCGGCCGGATGTGTGAATTCTATGTCGGGGTTTTTAGGCATGCGCTGAATCTCCAAACTTAAAATGTTCAATTCGTTCATCACGTAAGGCACTGATTCTGGAATCATGCCCAGGTCTTCTCCACACACCATCATATTCCCGGCATTAACGATAAAAGGTAATTTCGATAGCGCCTCTTTTTTCCAAAATTCTTCGTGTCTTTTATAGAAGAAATCGATGTACAGGTTGTCGATGTTATTTTTTATTTCTGCATCGAGTTCACTGTACGAATAGGTGTAGTGAAGAGTAATTCGGGGGTGATAAGCCAGATGTTCTGAGTATGGATCGTGGATAAAAAGTATTTCATCTAACAATGAGATAAGTCCATCGCGGATGATCACATTTTTTCCAGACAGTTTTTGTCCCGATTCTGTTTCCGGGGTAAAATGGTTGTATATGCTGCGTTGGGTTTTGAATTCTTTTTTCAGTTCAAAAACATTGTATTCCGGTTCGTCGAGATACAACATTCGTACTTCGTCGGTATATTTTCCAAATATTTCGTGCAGAAAATGCCCTCGTATGTATGGCTCGGTAAAGCGTTTTTCGTCGAACCAAATGCCGTAATCCGTAATTTCATCAAGCGAAAGAGGGAGTGCCGGTTTGAAATAGCCCAACAGTCCGTGCAGGGTATTTTTGGGTATTTCCCATATTCTGAAAAATCCCAGAATGTGGTCAATGCGATAAGCATCAAAATATTTGGCCATCATGTTTAGCCTTTTCCGCCACCATGCAAAGTCGTCTTTGGCCATTTCGTCCCAGTTGTAGGTGGGGAAACCCCAGTTCTGTCCCAGTACAGCAAAATCGTCGGGTGGGGCACCGGTTTGTCCTTTCAGATTGAATAATTTCGGTTCTGTCCATGCTTCAATGCTGTCCGGACTGATGCCAACTGGTATGTCGCCTTTTAGGGCTACTCCGTGTTCATGAGCATAGTTTACAATAGCTTTTAATTGCTGGTCGAGGTTGTATTGTATAAAGTAATGCACTGCAATGTGTTCGTGGTGTTTGGCTTTAGGATTGGTGAGTTTGCTGATTTTATCAGGCAAAAATTTACTCCATGGCCCCCATTCTCTGAAATTGCTGGTTTTATAGCGGTCGCGCAGGAAACAAAAGGCGGCGTATGGCTGAAGCCATTCTCTGTTTTCTTCAAAAAAGATTTTGTAAGCTTTGGTGCGTTTTACTTTTTTCCATTCCTGATCGAAAATCAGTTTGAAATAACGCGATTTAAATTTTGTCACTTGCACATAATCGACAAATGGTTTTGAGTTGAGCACATCCTTTGCCAAATTAAATTCGTCGTTCAACTTTTCATCGTTTAAAGTCCCAAGTGTTTCTAGATTTAAATAAATAGGGTGCAGTGCCAGTACCGAAATAGATTTGTATGGGTATGAGTCGAGCCACGAATGTGTGGCAACCGTTTCGTTTACCGGAAGTAATTGTATCATTTTTTGACCGGCAAGCACACACCAGTCAACCAGTTTTTTTAAATCGTTGAATTCGCCTACGCCGAAACTTTCTTCAGTTCGTAACGAGAAAACCGGTACAGCTACACCTGCACCTTTCCATGCAGGATTAGAATACCTGAATTCTTCATCGTTCTGAATATGAATAACTTCTGAAGAATTGTCGATGTAAAATATTGAACGTTCGTTACCTTCTTCCCATTCAATTATTTCTTTGTTTTTTTTATCGATGATAACGTATTTATAGTCAATGGGATATTTTGTTTGGGTGATATCGAACGACATTTTCCATAGCGGAAATTCAGAACAATCCATAGCTATGGGTTTTTTCCAGTTTCCAAGATCTTTTTGATTGCCGATAATGGCTACCATCATATTCCGAGGAACTCTGGGAGCTCTTAGTCTGAATAAAACCGATTTGCTGTAGTTCGATTGTTTTTTCTTTCTTGTTGGCGGAGTAAGTTTCATAAATACTCCGGTAAAAGGTTTTGTGAAAAAAGTATTGGCTGGATTGGTATGTTGCCTCCAGAAATCGCGTATTTCAATTGTGGAATGTGGATGAGCGTCAAATAAGCGATTATTTCCGCTTTCCCAAACAATGTTTTCGTTTCGTTTCAAAAAGTATTTATACTGAATCGTTTCGTTTTTACCCAAATTCAACGAAGCTTCCCATTCTCCGTTACCGCTATATTCCATTTGGAGGGCATGGTTTTTATCCCATTTGCCCAGTGTTTTTACCGACCCGCTAATCCACAATGATTCGCCCCAATGAGTGTGGTAATTTATTCTGAATATTGCTTTCATAACACAATATGTTTAGTGATTCAATTTCAAAATAAGTTCGGATATAAAAACCAGAAAAAAAACTGAATCGATTGAAAATACACAAAACTCGATTGCTTTTTATGAAATTTTAATGATTGGTATGACTTTAATAAGGATAATTATTTTTCTTTTGTAGTTGCGCGGTGCTTACAATGTTATTTCGAATTGAGTAATGCCTTTTATATCTGTTGATGATGAACCAATGTAAAGAGTGTATAAACCAGGTTCAATAATCCATTTCATTTCATCTTCATCAAAATAAGCTAAATCTTCAGCTTTTATAGAAAGATTGACTATGTTTTCAGTTTTAGGTTTTAGCCCGGTTTTTACAAAAGCTTTGAGTTCTTTCACTGGTCTGAGAACTTTAGACTGATTAATGCCCACATAGCATTGAATTACTTCTTTGCCAAATGATTCACCTGTGTTTTTAACTTTCACCGAGATATTTATGTCGTCACCTGGGCGGAAATACGTTTTATTAAGAGTGGGCTTTGAATAGCTGAATGTAGTGTACGAAAGTCCATGTCCAAAAGGATATGTCGGGGTGATGTCGTGTTTGTCAATCCAGCGATAACCCACCAGAATTCCTTCTTTGTATTCAACCTTACCGTTTAGTCCGGGATACGAAAGTGAATCGAAAGCGTGAGCCCCGATATCGCATAGGCGTGTAGGTATTGTAAAAGGCAGTTTCCCCGAGGGATTTACATTACCAAAAATAACGTCGGCGATGGCATTTCCTGCTTCAGAACCATTAAACCATCCGTAAAGAATTGCTGGTGCTGTTTGCTTAGCTACTGTCAGGTTAACCGCACCTCCGGCAATAATTACAACAATAGTGTTGGGGTTAGCTGCTGTTACTGCTTTGATAAGTTCGTCCTGACCAAAAGGAAGGTCTAGTGAAGGCCTGTCGAGTGTTTCAGTTTCAATTTCGCGTGTGTTACCAGCAAAAATTATGGCTGCATCTGATTTTTGAGCTGCTGCAACAGCTTCGTTGATCAGTTTTTGGTCGGGCGTATTAATCGGGGGAGTGCGCCAGTTGTCTTTTTCTTCAAATCTTTGAACATAGCCTTGAGCGTAGTTTATTTCAACTTTGCTTTTTAGTTTGTTGCTTAGTCCTTCCAGGGGGGTGATTTCATATTTGGGTTTTACACCTGCTGTGAAACCACCTTTTGCCTGCGAACGGTCGGCATTAAAACCAATAAGGGCAATGCTTTTGAGTTTATCTTTATTCAGTGGTAACAAGCTGTTTTCGTTTTTCATCAAAACAATCGATTCGGCAGCAACATCGTAAGCTGTTTTTGTTGTTTTAGACGATACCAACTCTCCTTTTTCACGGCTGTCGTTCATCTTATTCAGGTTGTACGTTACTCTTAAAATGCGACGTACTTTGTCGTCAATTACTTCCATTGGAACAATTCCGGCAATAACCGAATCGCGTAACGGGTATCCCATGTAATTGTTGTTATAGTTTTGGTCGGGTGTGGGTGTGCCCATTTCAACATCAAGTCCACCCATTGCTGCAGTAACGGTATTGTGTGTGGCAGCCCAGTCGGAAACAATAATTCCATTAAATCCGAATTCATTTTTTAATATCTGGTTGTTAAGGTAATCGTGCTGGCAAAGATATTCACCTCTGAACTTATTATAAGCTCCCATCATGCCCATGGCATTGGCTTCCTGAACAGCCGCTTTGTATGCAGGAAGATAGATTTCGCGTAAGGCGCGTTCGCTTACTTCAACACTAATGCTGCTTCGCTGATATTCCTGGTTATTTGCAGCAAAGTGTTTCACACAAACCGCTACATCCTGATTTTGTACGCCTTTTGTATAGTTAACTGTAATGCGTGAATTCAAGTAAGGGTCTTCCGAAAAATATTCGAATGTGCGGCCACCAATGGGCGTTCGCATAATGTTTACAGCAGGTCCAAGCAGCATGTCCTTGTTTCGGGCTCTGGCTTCAAGGCCTATTGCTTCGCCATACTTATAGGCCATCTCTTTGTTCCACGTAGCAGCAAGCGCCGATCCGGTTGGGAAAAAGGTGGCGTAATCGTTGTCTAGATTAAGTGGTTTCCATGAATGGCGCTCAAGTTCTTCGCGAATTCCATTTGGTCCGTCGGTGTAGTGAAATTCAGGTATGCCAAGTCGTTCAACACCACCCGATACAAACATGCCCGTTCCATGCAGCATGCCTGTTTTTTCGTTAAGTGTCATTTGCTTAATAAGGCTGTCAATCAAAGGTTCGTATTGTTCTTTGTACTGATACTTTTGTTCAGTATTTGCATCTGTTTGAGAAATACTACAACCCGATAAAAATTGAACAATAATGAGCGTTTGTAGTAAAAAACTCCCTCTTTTCATCTTCCCCATAACCCTAAATTGAAAATTATATTATTTGATTCAGTTCGCTTGTTGGTCAAAATTGTATTTTTAATATAGAACAAATTTCAAATGCATTAACTAACAAAAATCATTAAAAGCGGTAAAAATAGCAAGGTTTTTATTTTACTAGGTGTGTTGAATGTATAATTATAGCAGTTCTTCAATGAAAATTTTGGCATGATAGATACTTTTTTTACAAATCTGATTTTTTTGTGTTAGAAACTTAAACAATCAGATTTTCGACATGTTTCATTAACAGTCAATTTGCTATTTTTGTAGCGAATTATATTACACGACAAAATTTTAAGCTATGAGGAGAATTATTTTGACAGTCTTGATTTCTGTTTTAGTAACAGTTTATTCAATGGCTTGTACCAATTTTTTAGTTACAAAAGGAGCATCAGATGATGGATCAACCATGATTACCTATGCTGCTGATTCGCATGTTTTATACGGTGAACTTTATTATACCCCCGCAGCCGATCATCCGCAGGATGCTCAGTTAGACATATACGAGTGGGATACTGGTAAATATCTGGGTAAGATTGACCAGGTGCCTCACACTTACAGTGTTGTCGGAAACATGAACGAACACCAACTGGCTATTGGCGAAACAACCTTTGGCGGTAGGAGTGAGTTGTCGAGTCAGCCGGGTGCAATAATGGACTATGGAAGCTTGATTTATGTTACACTACAACGCGCAAAAACTGCTCGTGAAGCCATTGAAGTAATGACTGGATTAGTTGAAAAATACGGATATTATTGTTCAGGTGAATCATTTTCGATAGCTGACCCCGAAGAAGTATGGATTTTGGAATTGATTGGTAAAGGCGAAGGTTACACGGGGGCAGTGTGGGTTGCGCAGCGTATTCCCGACGGATATATTTCCGGGCATGCCAACCAGGCCCGAATTACTACTTTTCCTTTAAACGATTATGAGAATTGTGTGTATTCAAAAGATGTAATTTCGTTTGCACACGAAAAGGGATGGTTCAATGGATTGAATAAGGACTTTAGTTTCTCTGATGTTTATGCACCTGTTGATTTTGGTGGTGCACGTTTTTGCGAAGCCCGGGTTTGGGCAGGTTTTAATAAGGTAACATCTGGTATGGATCAATATACTGACTATGTGATGGGGAAAATTGAGCATGGTGACTATGGTTTTGCATCTAACCGCATGCCATTGTGGATTAAACCAGAGAAAAAGTTATCGGTGCAGGATGTGATGGATATGATGCGTGATCATTTTGAAGGTACTCCAATAGACATGACAACCGACCTTGGAGCCGGGCCACATGGATTGCCTTACAGATGGAGACCTCTTACATGGACTGTTGATTCAGTGGAGTATTGCAACGAGCGTGCTATCTCAACCCAACAAACCGGTTTTTCATTTGTATCGCAAAGTCGTAGCAGTCTGCCATCGCCGATAGGCGGTATTTTGTGGTTTGGCGTTGATGATACTTATAGCACCTGCTATGTGCCGGTTTACTGTGGAATCACCGACGTGCCACATGAATTTGAAGTTGGAAACGGCGATTTGCTGACTTACTCTGAAACCTCAGCTTTTTGGACTTTCAACCTTGTTACAAATCTTGCATATCTGCGTTACGATATGATGATTGAAGATATTAAAAAAGTACAGAACGAACTTGAAACTAATTTTGTACAAATGGTTCCGGCAATTGATGCTGCCGCACTTACTTTATGGGAAAACGGAGACAAAAAAGCTGCTCGCGATTTTATAACAGCTTACACACTAAGCACAACTACAAAAACTGTTAAGCGATGGAATGAACTAAGTAAGTATTTGCTTATAAAATATAAAGACGGCAATGTAATGAAAGAAAAGGACGGAGAATTTTTGCGTACAGAAACCGGTATGCCTGCCAGTCCCGATTTTCCGGGATACCCCGAACAATGGTATCGCAGCATTGTTAAGCAAACCGGCGACAAGCTAAAAGTAATAGGCGATAGTCATTAATTTATTTGATTATTTCCAGCTGTTCTTTTTATAAGTTCGTTTTTTTATTTACTTTTGCCGCGCCTTTATCGAGTAAAGGTAGTCGCAATCTCTTACCAATACAGATATCGAGTAATATTGCGCAATAATATTTAAAAGAAATAACGATGGACGCAATTAAAATTGTTGAAAATGCTTTTGCAAACGAAGAGGCAAAGCAGCATCCTTCATTCAGTGCCGGTGATACCATTACGGTGCATTACAAAATTAAAGAAGGCAGTAAAGAGCGTATCCAGAACTTTAGAGGAGTAGTTCTTCAAACAAAAGGTTCAGGCGCTTCAAAAACTTTTACTATTCGTAAAATGTCAGGTAATGTTGGTGTTGAACGTATTTTTCCGATCGATTCACCATTTATTGAACAAATCGACATTAACAAGGCAGGAAAAGTTCGCCAGTCGCGTATTTATTACTTCCGTAAGCTTACAGGTAAAAAAGCACGTATTAAAGAACGCAAATACTAAGTATTATTATCAATACAAAAAATGGCCGGTAATTTTTTCAATTACCGGCCATTTTTTTTTGTATTATTACTTTGGGTTTACGATTTCATGTCGCTTGCTTCAATTAAGTTATTCATTAGAGCATAAACGGTTAGCCCCGATATGGTTTTAATGCCTAATTTTTCGGTAACATTTGGCTTCAATGCCCAGCTGCTTTATTATGCGTTGAATTCCTAATTTTAAAATGAAGGGTTCAATGGCCAGCGCTATTTCGATTTTATGTGGTTTGTGGTTCACGATTTTTTTAATATTGTTTGTTCAAGATGTATGATTTTTGCCAATAGTACTTTTTCTTCAATCCTTGAGTGGTCTTCAAGGTCATCTTCTAAACGAAATAGTTCAATAAGCAGATTTTCAAGTATGTCTTTCCGTTTTACAGGCGGAAGAAATTTAATAATCAGGTTTTTTAAGTCGAATAATTTTTCTTCGAGTTGATTGTGGTCTTCTTGTTCTTTTTCGCTGAGTTTATTATTGGATTTTTTCGGTGAGATTATTTGATAAAGTCTTCGTTTTAAATGCATTATCGAGTTCAAAAGCATATGGGAAAAGCGTTGCTTCTTCCTGCTTTAGGTGGAGGATTAGCTCGTTTTTATATTCGTTGAAAAAATTAGTTATAAGTGTGTTGTTTGCTTTGTTTTCCTCGCTGCTGTTTTCAAGAAAGAGATTGATCATTTCTTCCATTTACGGAATTTTTACATCAATATAATAACTGTGTGTTCGTACCAGGTAGTCAACAACCATAGTCGATGGGTAACTTTGAAGCTGGTCTGATGCAAAGTAGTCGCTGTTGTGAAAGCTATTTAGTATTTCCAGAAAGAAATCGATGTTGATGTTTTTCTCATTACAAACATCTTTTATGGTTTTGTTTCCAAATCCCAGTTCGATGCCAAACCTCCCGGTTACCGGCAGCAATAAATAGTTCAAGTGTATGGCATCGGCAAGTTTCATTGATGCGTATATTGGCAAGTGCTTCATAATAATGCTTTTTAAATTGTGCAAAAGTAGCGCATTTACAGGACTTCTATCTCATTATATTTTGTGATTTACATTAAAGAAATGATTTGAGTGTTCCACGAAATATGCATTGTCGTTTAAAAGAGATATTTTGTTTTAAAATGCTGACAATTTTTAAGTTGACATATTTTGAAAAAAGATAAAAAAACATAGTATCATTGAAAAGTACCTAAAATAACCGCTTTTTTACACATTTAACTCTAAAATTTTTTGTTGTTTTGTAAAGTGCAATTTGATTTTAAAAATCAGTAACAAAAAAATAATAAAAGATGGCAAATTATTTCAATTCATTACCATTTCGTCTTCAAAAAGAAGAACTGAGCAAGTGCGATTTCATGGAAATCTCAGAATTCAGTAACGAAGTAGATTACCTGAAAGGAAAAAAGTTAGTTATTGTTGGCTGTGGTGCCCAGGGATTAAATCAAGGACTTAACCTTCGCGATAGCGGACTTAACGTAGCTTATGCTTTGCGTAAAGTCGAAATTGATGAAAAGCAGGTATCGTATCAAAATGCTGTCGATAATAATTTTGAAGTTGATACTATTGAGCATATGGTTTCTCAGGGCGATTTGGTTTTGAATCTTACTCCTGATAAATACCACACTCCAGTGGTTAATCATATTATGCCTTTAATGAAAAAAGGAGCATGTCTTTCGTATTCACACGGATTCAATATTGTTGAAGAAGGAATGAAAATTCGTGAAGATATTACAGTAATTATGGTTGCACCAAAATCTCCAGGTTCAGAGGTTCGTGCCGAGTATTTACGTGGTTTTGGAGTTCCTACGCTAATTGCTGTACACCGCGAAAATGATCCTAACGGCGATGGATTCGAAATTGCAAAAGCTTATTGCTCCGGTACAGGTGGTCATAAGGCTGGTGTGTTAAATTCGTCTTTTGTTGCAGAAGTGAAATCAGATTTAATGGGTGAGCAAACCATTCTTTGTGGTGTGTTACAAACCGGTTCAATTTTGTGCTTCGACAAAATGATTGAAAAAGGTATCGAACCGGCATATGCTTCAAAATTGGTGCAATTTGGCTGGGAAACCGTTACCGAAGCATTGAAGTGGGGTGGAATTACCAACATGATGGATCGTCTTAGCAATCCTGCAAAAATAGAAGCAACTAAAATTGCTGATGAACTGAAGTCAATTATGCGTCCGTTGTTCGAAAAACATATGGACGATATTATGAGTGGTGCTTTCTCATCGACCATGATGGAAGATTGGAAAAACGATGACAAAGATTTACTGAGATGGCGTGCTGCTACTGCTGAAACAGGATTTGAAAAAACACCTGCCGGTGATATGAAAATTAGCGAACAGGAATACTTTGATAATGGTTTGTTGCTAGTTGCCTTTGTAAAAGCAGGTGTAGAACTTGCCTACGAGGTGATGACAGAAACTGGTATTAAAGGTGAATCGGCGTACTATGAATCTTTGCACGAAACTCCGTTGATTGCAAATACCATTGCACGTAAGAAATTACACGAAATGAACCGTATTATTTCAGATACTGCCGAATATGGTTGTTACTTGTTCGACCATGCTGCTCGTCCTTTACTTGCCGATTTTATGTCGAAAGTTGATGTTGATATAATTGGTAAAAACTTTAATGATGGTAAATCAGCCCATGCAGATAACAAAGAGCTAATTGAAGTTAACAAAGTAATTCGCGAACATGATGTTGAAAAAGTAGGTACTAAATTGCGTGAAGCAATGGCAGCTATGAAAGCAATTATAGAAGAATAAAATCTTGGGTTTTTATATTAAAATGGGGTCGTGATTTATCATGGCCCTTTTTTTATGCCTTGTAAATGCGGCCTTTCCATTCAATTTTTCTTTCTTTTTTATTCTTCAAGTTGTTTAAAACCATCAGTGTAAAAGCCCAAAGTTGATCGGGATGGTGTTGCATGTTCTTTTTAAAATCTAGTCGGCTAAGTGACGAATACATATATTTTATCGAAACAATTAAAATAAGCGATAAAACTAAAAGCAAATATTGTTGAGAAAGAATATAGAAAGGCAAACGCATCCAGGTGACTAACATAAACAACACCATCCACAAGCGGCTGCCTACAAAAAACTGATGTATGTTTAACGAGAAGCCGTTTATGGCATTTTGATAATCGTTATACATGCGACATAGAACATCGTTATTTCCCAGTAAAACCGATACTGGGTATCCTTCCTTTTTTATTAACCGGGCTATTAAAATATCTTCTACGTTTTTGTTTTTAACTTGCTCGTGCCAATAATGCGCCCTGTATTTTTCTGCATCAAAAAACATCATTTGCCCGTTGGCAGCTGCGAGTGAGGGGGCTTTATTTAGCTGTACGGATTTTAACGGTAAAAAAGAAAGCAGAATCCAATTCATAATGGGTATGGTTTTCCATTCACCAGTTGAATGGATAATTTGCTCAGGAAAAACAGACAAAAGCCCCAGTTTATTGTTTTGTGCGTAGCTTATTGCTTTGTTCAGTAAAACGGGTTTTATGCGAACATCGGCATCGAGAAACAGCAGCCAGTCGCCTTTTGCTTTTTGTGCAAGCTGATGACAGGCAAAATTTTTGCCAACCCATTCATCGGGAAGTGGCTGGTTGGTAAAAAAGCTGAGTTGCGGAAAATTTTGCTGATGTTGTCCAAGTATTTCAAGCGTTTTGTCGGTCGAATGGTCGTTGCATACTATTACTTCGTAATTTGGATAGTCTGTTTTTCTTATATCGGATAATAAATTGGGAAGATTATCTTCCTCGTTGCGTGCCGGAATCAGTATCGAAATGAGCGGAAATTTTTCAAGTTTAGCTGCTTCGGGCAAGTATGGCTTTGACAAATAATTGAAAAGTACCACCACAAAATGGACTAAAAGTATTGCCAACAGAATGTAACCGGTTACAATCATAATTCTTTTTTTGCATATTGGGATAAGCAATGTGAATAAAAATCACGGTATTTATCCCTTAGTTCTATTAAGCTATAGTGTTGAAATTCAATTTCTCCAAGATAGAGATGCAGCGTCGGTTTACGTTCCGAAAAATAATCAACAAAAGCGGTGTAAAAAAGTAACTGAATAGGGTTGCTCTTTTTAAGCACCCATTCAATACCGGGTTTGAAATTGAAACTAGGGCCAGTAAAAGTTGAAATTCTCCCCTGGGGATAAACAACCACAGCATTATTTTTGTCAGATAAAAGTTCAGCAGTGTATTTTAATGATTCGACCACCGAACGTGAACCGGGGTTGACTGAATAAGCACCAACCTTACTCAGTATTTTGTTCTTTTTCAGTTGTTCTTCCAAAATCATCACATGTAAATCTTTATGTAAAAATTTATGGTTGAGGTGCAATACCCAAAAGCCATCCCACCAACTTACGTGATTTCCGATTATAAGTGATGCTCTGTCTGTTATGGATTGCCATTCGCCAATGGTTTCAACCCTTGCAAAATCTTTTTTTATGATATGCGGTATATACCAATCAAAAATTTTAGTTATAACTGGATGATGTTCTGACTTAATCATGGCAGAAAAATATTAAGAATACCGAAAAACACCAGTTGTAGCACAAAAATACGGCCGGCAATTTTGTTGTCGGTATTGATATTGAACAATTCAAAACAACCGCCAATAACGGTGGCTATTACAAACCACATGATGTAATTCTGATAGGGAATATCGTTGAACATCCACGTCCACATATCGGCTTTCATGGCCACGGGCTCCATAATGTAGTCGAACCCCGTCATTAAAACCCCGGTTAAAACCGGTAAAAATTTTCGCAAGGCTTTTTTTGTGCGTAGTAGAAAGACTGCCCCATAGGTAAGCATCAGCCAGTTGAATCCGATCAGAACCGGTGTGCCAAATACTTTCACCGGAATAGACTTCCCATAGTCGTATTCACCAAATAGGATTCCGGTTTGAACCCCAACGGCTTCGATGGCAATAGTAACAACAATAATCGATACGAAAAATACCAGGTGTTTTAGGTTGAAAACTTTATGAAACAAAAACAACATGAAAATATTAATGATGAGCGAAACGGGTATCAGCCTCTCAAAAATCTCACGGGTTTGTGGTATCAGGAAACCTACGACACCAACAATATAGAAAATGATTAGAAACTTGGTGGCTTCCTTTTCTTCAAGCGTTTTAAAATATTGTATTATCCGGTTCATAAAATTCTATATTAAGTTGTCAACTATTTTTGCCGATGCCAGGCATAAGGGAATGCCTCCACCCGGGTGAATGCTTCCGCCCACAAAGTACAAATTTTTGTACTTCCGGCTGAAGTTTGGATGGCGCAAAAATGCAGCCATGGCATTATTTGAACTGTGTCCGTCTAGCGAACCATTAACCGATGCCGTGCGATTTTCGATGTCAACCGGCGTGGTAACTTCTTCATTTTCAATATGGCCTTCAATATCCATCTTCAACATCGAATTGATTTTCGACAGAATGATTTTTCGGGCTTTCTCAGTTTGTTGCTGCCAGTCCTGCCCCACGTTTTCGGGGGCATTCACCATCACAAACCAGTTCTCTTTCCCCCCCGGGGCATCGGCTTCAACAACTTTCTTGCTGATAAAAATGTAAACAGTAAGGTCGTTGGCAAACATTTTGGTTTTAAACAATCCGTCGAACTCGGCTTTGTAATTGTTACTGAAAAGAATATTGTGAACATCCAACTCTGATGTTAAATTCATGCCCCAGTAAAAAATTAAGGCACTCGAAGAGCGTTCGCGTTTCGAGAGCTTCTGGTACATTCCCGAATCGGGTAAAATATTTTTGTA
>JAQICD010000125.1 GCA_027858715.1 Prolixibacteraceae bacterium | reverse complement strand
AAACTGACTCGAAAATTAACTACAAAAAACATCTTTTTACCCCTAATTATTTTAATGCTGGCTTTTTCAATGCCAACAAGTGTTTTTTCACAAGAAAAAAATATTTCATGGCGACAAGCAATGCAACAGCCAGCCGAATGGTATGGAAGTGATGAAGCTGTGCGCATTGCTGATAATGTGTTATTATATCAGCATAATAATGGGGGTTGGTACAAAAATATTGATATGGCCAATGTTCTTTCAGAAGCAGAAATCAATAAACTCAAAGAACAACAATCAAAAGAGATGGGTACGACCATTGATAATGGAGCTACCCATACACAGATGCGTTATCTGGCCAACGTATACAGCGAAAGCGGAATTGAGCGTTTCAGGGCGGCTTTTATGAAAGGACTTGAATTTTTGCTCGAAGCTCAGTATGAAAACGGTGGCTGGCCTCAGTATTATCCTCTGCGCAAAGGTTATTATACGCACATAACCTTTAACGATGGCGCTATGATTGGGGTTATGAGACTTTTTCGTGATATTGTACGCGGTGAAAAAGAATTTCGTTTCGTATCAGTCGATTATAAAGAAAAATGCAGCCGGGCTAATCAGAAAGCGATTGACTTAATTTTTGATATGCAGGTTGTTGTAAACGGAAGACCTACGGTGTGGTGTGCCCAGCACGATGAGAATGATCTGTCGCCTGCTAAAGCACGTGCCTATGAACTTCCGTCGTTGAGCGGTGGTGAAAGTGTTGGCATTGTTAAGTTCCTTATTGGAGTTGAAAATCCTGACTACCGGGTAATACGGTCTGTTGAATATGCTGTTGATTGGTTTCGCCATTCCAAAATAGAAGGCAAGAAAGTAAAATGGATAAAAGATAAATCGTTTGAAGATGGTCGCGACCGTATCGTTGTAAACGATCCTGATGCCGGCCCTCTTTGGGCACGTTTCTACGAAATTGAAACCAACAAACCTATGTTTGTTGGCCGCGATGGAATAATTCACGATCATTTTTCTGAAATTGAACATGAACGCAGGGTAGGGTACAGCTACCTTCGAAATTATGCTGAACAGCTTTTAAAAAACGATTACCCCAAATGGTTCGAAAGGGTGTCAAAAGGTAACGAACAGAAGGTTGGCATGTACAAGATATTTGAAACATCGGTTAAAAACACACAACCTTATAGCAACCGTTTTACCGATGTTGAATTATTAGTGCAGTTTCAGGCACCATCGGGGCGGATTATTGATTTCAGGGGTTTTTTTGATGGCTTTGGCGACGGCTCGGGTAATTTCTCTGATGGAAATATATGGAAAATACGTTTCATGCCCGATGAGCCTGGAAGCTGGAAGTATGTTTATAGTTGGAGCGATGGCACAACTGGCGGTAATGGTACGTTCTACTGTACTGCTCAGAATTCAGGAAAAGGAGTTTTGAAGCCTTATGATAAAAATCCTCATTGGTTTGCTTACAACGGAACAGAACCGGTTTACTTAAAATCGTATTACGAAAGCGGACATGGCTCTATTGGTCAGGATTTTGACTGGGTTACAGCTAATGTATATCAAAAACTGATCGATAATGGCTACAATCACTTGCAGGTTAACTGGCTGCTTTCGTTATGTTGTTTTGGGCAGTACTACAAAGATGGTCCTGAACCCGAAACACTAGATCTTGCTTTGTTCAGCGATGAAAATATTGCCAAAACCATGAATCTCGATGTCTGGCAACGAATGGAAAAGCATATGGAATGGCTTAATAACCGCGATGTTGGAGTGCACATGTTTCTTGGAGTTGACGGAAGTCGTAATGACGGCCCCGAGTGGGAAAATTTGAACGATGAGGAACGGGATTTTTACGTAAGATACATGGTAGCCCGGTTGGCACCTTATGCGAATCTTGCCGGTTGGAATTTTGTTTGGGAAGTACCCGGAAATCGTGAAGAACACGAACTGGCTTTTATGCGTCTGATAAAAAAATACGATGTTTTTGAACATCTCACAACTTACGAAGATGAATGTCCGCGTGAAAATTATTTCGATTTGCCGGAGTATTCTTTTGCCGCTGTAGAAAATCACCGTATTGTTGCTCCCGACAAAGAACTTGAACGCCATCATTTGTGGCGCGAAGCATGGACACATCATATTGCCTGTCTGCTCGGATATCGTGGCAAGCCTGTATTTATGAGCGAGGGAAACGCACTTTGGCGGCGTTATTGGCATGAACGTTCGGGCGCCGATCAGGAAGACCTGCGCCGATCAGCATGGGCATGTGCTACGGCTGGGGCATCGTTTACATGGAACGGCCATGCCAGCGAATACGGGTTGGTTGCCGGAGGCCCCGAGGGACTTCCATTTAACGATAAAAATGAATTTACACGTTCTGAAAAATATGTGAGCATATTAACCATGACCATGCAAAATGATGTCGATTTTCAGCGTATGAAACCTGATGATACCTTGCTTTCAGACTGTGAGGCCTTACGCGTGTTTGCTTTGGCCGCCCCTGGTAGCCAATACCTTGTTTTTGCCATTGATGGCGAACCGTTTACACTTAAACTGAAAAATGGTAACTATTCAACAGCTTTTTGGCTAAATACCGAAAATGGAGAAAAGAAAGCACTTGACAATATCGGGCAATTAAATAACGTTGAGAACTACCGTTTTGCCCCACCAAACAGAACAACCGACTGGGCTTTAATTATCCGGAATTAGGTTGGTGACAGTAACCCCTGAAGGCCGTATTGTAAAAAACGGCAGCACATGGGATTTTGAGCATAACCTGAAGGATTATCTTGGCAATACCTTGGCAGTAATACATAAAGGCAGCAGCGGCCCCCAGCCGAAGTTATACAGGGGGCATTATTACCCGTTTGATCTTGATTGGGGCGTTTATCCCTCCATGGCGGGAATTACGACGCCCGGTTCTACGACCCCGCTTTAGCCCGCTGGCACAGCGTTGATCCCATGGCCGAAATGTATTACCATGCTCCTACAACTGTTTGGGAAAATTAATTATCAAGGTTAAAACTCGATTTAAAAGAAATTGAGTGTGAATTCTCCCCGTCGATTTGAACATCTGCCTTTTGGGTAGATGACGAAAAGTGTACATTTTGAAAGCTCATATTGCGTGAATCGAGTATGTACAGCAGCGAATCGTTTGTGTCAAGCTCCATGTTTCTGAATGAAACATCTTCCATGTCATGAAGGAGCATCAGATTGTTGGTTTTGGCTTTTATATTTTGAATTTTAACATTCTTGATAGGCATCTCAGGAATTCCTATAGCTTTTATAAGATAATCTGCTTTTTCAACCAGTATGTCTGATATAGAAATGTTCTCGTATTTTGGTGTTAACTCGTTTATTTCAAGTACAGGTAAACGGTCGGCAAGCTTACCCACATAGGTTCTTGAGCCGAGCATGTCCCATTTTACCATGTGTCCTTTCAGGTTCATGCGTATACGCTCGTATATAAGATTATCGCCGCCACCACCACGTGGGCGCCGGGTCTTGAAACGTATTCCCATTCCAGTGTCTTGGAAAACACAATCGTGAACATACAGGTTGCGAATCATACCGGCAGTTTCACTGCCACAAGTAATGGCACCGTGGCCTTCTTTTGCCAGACAGTAACGCACTACTACATTTTCGGTTGCTTTGTTAACACGTAACCCGTCGGAACCTCGTCCCGATTTCATGGTAAAACAGTCATCGCCACAGCTTAGTGTGCTGTATTCAATTAATACATTTCTGCTTGACTCCACATCAATACCGTCGCCCCGTGGAATACCTACCGATTGAACGCTAATCCCCCTGATTATTACATTGTCACAGTAAATGGGCACAATATTCCAAAAAGCAGTGTTCTCAAGTGAAACACCTTCAATATAAACTTTTTTACAGTTAATAGGTGAGATGAACATTGGTGCAAATATCCAGGGGGTTCTTTTGCCATCAACAATTCGCTCCGACACTGGACTTGAGAAATCAATTACATCACCAATAAGGTGCTTTGTCATAATCTTATCACGGACCGGTCCTTCGGAAGGTCCGATTAAGCGACCGTTACCGGTTACAGCTATGTTTGTGGCATTATTGGCATAAATACATGCCCCCAGCGACATAACCTCAACCCCTTCTATCCTTGTGAATACAGCTGGTAGATATTCTTCGATTTCACTGCTGAAGCGTAAAACTGCCCCGTCGGAAAAGTGTAAGTTGATATTGTCTTTTAATATAATACGGCCGGTTTTCCAATTACCTTTAGGAACGGTTACAGATCCGCCGCCTTGTTTGCTTAGCTTGTCGATGGCATCTTGAATTGTGTGAGTGTTAATGTCTTCTTTGCTAAGCGATAAGACAATGTTGTTGTCAGGGAATTCCGGTTTTTTGAAATCGACAATAGGGAAGGGTGCTTTCACCGGAGCAATATCATCGGGCAGCAATAAGGCTCCTACTTGGTCGGCTGTTGGAATTGGAGGCAGACTCCAGTTTTCATTCTTTTGTTTCAATGTGCATGCGCTTAATAATAAAGCGGCAAGCATAAAATTCCATAATCCGGCACTCTTGAAAAGTTGCATATTGTTTTATATTAAGTGTTTGATTTTGCTTTGAACTCGCTTACAATCTTGTGTGTCTAAAATATGAATTACATGCGAGATATGAAAACGTTTACATTTTTTTACTAATTTTTCTTATTTGAATGAACCTCTGTTTTGTCTGGTCAGGCGGAGACAGCTCTTTATTAATGCTCACATAGATGTTTTCGTATAGACCTTTTTTCTCAAATTCAGCTTGTCAATAACCCAAAGAATTTTATTATATTGTACACTTAATGGATCTATACGTATATTTTGAATAACACACAAGCCCAAGATTAAGTCGTTGATAGAGATGAGGTTGATAAAAATAAAAAATGGTAGATTTAGATAATAACAAAATCAAAAAACCCGCAAAACCACATCGAAATTATGCAGATGGGAATTACGGGTTAATTGTTGAACAAAATTTTACCAGTTATACGTTTCGCCTTCAACTGTTTTCATTTCTATTTCTTTGTCATTGAAATGGATTTTCAGATCGTTTCCGGCCAATGATTTTACGGCCAGTTTTGTTATTTCACTTTCTTTCCATTCCATATCGATTTCGAAACCGCCACGGGCACGCAACCCGCTAATTTTACCATTGGACCATTGTTGGGGCAGGGCTGGTAGCAGGTCAATATAGTCCTGGTGGCTTTGCATAATCATTTCGATAATACCGGCAGCGCCACCAAAGTTGCCGTCAATTTGAAATGGAGGATGTGCATCGAAAAGATTAGGGTAGGAGCCACCACGTATGTTACGTTCGGGGTCGTTAGCCGGTGCAAGCAGCATGTTTACCATTTTGTATGCATGCTCACCATTTAGGAAGCGTGCCCAAAAGTTAATTTTCCATGCCAGGCTCCATCCGGTTCCTTCATCGCCACGCATTTCGAGCGATTTAATTGCAGCTTTCATCAGTTTAGGCGAATCGTCCCAGGTGATTTCTTTGCCCGGGTGAACGCCCCACAAATGTGAAACGTGACGGTGATGGTTGTCCGGATCATCAATATCGTCCATCCATTCTTGTAGATGACCGTATTGTCCAATTTGATCGGGGGCAATACTGTCGAGTTTTGATTTTAATGTTGAGGCAAATTGTTGATCGTTGTCGGTCATTTCATTTGCCTTAATAGCAATCTTAAACAACGAACGTATAATTTGGTGATCCATTGCAGGACCTGCAACCAACCCTCCGTTTTCGGGCGAGTTTGAAGGTGTACTTATGAGATAGCCGGTTTCGGGATCTTCGATCAGAAAATCAACAAAGAAAAGTGCGGCATCTTTAATAATCGGAGCAGCAGTTTCTTTGAACCATTCTTCATCCTGGGTGTACAGGTAATGCTCCCACATGTGGTGACAAAGCCATGCGCCACCGCTTACCCAAATACCATGGTTTGCGTTGTTAATGGGAGCTGTTCCCCTCCATTGATCGGTGTTATGGTGGTGTACCCATCCGCGGCTGTTGTAATGCATTTTAGCTGTTTTAGCACCTTCAACCGAAAGGTCTTTAATCATACTGAACAGTGAATTATGGCATTCCGTGATGTTTAATGGCTCTACCGGCCAGAAATTCATTTCGCAATTAATGTTGGTGGTATATTTACTTCCCCAGGCCGGATGTATGTCTTTATTCCAGATACCCTGCAAATTGGGAGGGTTGGTGCCTTTTCTTCCTGATGAAAGCATGAGATAGCGGGCATATTGAACGTAAAGTGCTGCCAGCCCGTTGTCGGGAGCTGTTTTTATACCAACAATACGCTCATTGGTTGGCAGGTTGCTTTTATCTTCGCCGCCCAGGTCAATCTCGAACCGGATAAAATATTGTGAGTAGTCGTTTACGTGCGATTCTTTCATCGATGCGTAATCTTTCTCCTGAACAGCACTTATGTATTGCTTGCAACGTTGTGTCGGGTCACCGCTTACATCTTTATAATTTACATAATTGGTAGCTGCAACCCATTTCATCACCGCTTCATCGGCATTTTCAACCGTTATTTTATTTCCGTTGCTTGTTATTGTACCTCCAGTTGCCTGGATGTGAAGGCGTCCTTCGCCGGTCATTACCCCGTTTTCTATTTTAAGATCGATAACCAGAGTATTGTTGTTTTCAACCTTAATAACCGGGTTTATGTGTTCCGTTGAAAGACTTGCAGTAAAAGAAATATTTCCGGGTTTACTGGCCTGCCATTTCATTACAATGGCCTGATCGGGATTGCTGGCAAAATATTCGCTCTTGTACGTAACACCATCAACCTTGTACGAAGTGTGTGCCAGTGCTTTTGAGAGATCAAGCGAGCGATGGTAATTGGTATAATCCTCGTGTCCGGGCGTTTCGATGTGGATATCGGCAAAAGGCTGGTAGTTTGCCTGATACTGGGGAGCCCATGGCGGACGGGTGTCAATAATTTTGTATTTCCAGTTGCCTTCGATAAATAAGTGGTTGTCGGTTTGCCCTTTAGGGATCAGGTGCATCTTTTTTGTGCCAGAACGAACAGCATTAAATCCACCTTGTTTTTCATAATTGTTGATTTGTACAACAATCAGGTTCTTGCCGGCTTTTATCAAGTGTGCCGGAATGGTATAAATGCGGTTGTTTTCATTGCCAAATGTTTCGCCAACTTTGATCCCATTAAATCTTGTAATGTCGTGGTCTTTAATTCGCCCCATATTCAAAATCAGGTCACGATTAGCCCAATCGGCAGGTACATCAACTGTTTTTCTGAAAACCACGCAGCCATCGAGGTCGGGATGCCCTTTGTTTTCCCACTTACTTTTGTAATCGATGTGCATGATGTCCCAGTCTGAATCATCTGTTTGGGGATTTATGCTTTTTTGGAAATTTTCAGAACGGGCAATGCTGTCAAGCCATTCTTGTTGTTTTTGTTCATAGTCGTCTTCATAGGCCCTTCGTCCCATAAAAACCTTATTGGCAAGTTTCTCCGCTTCATCTTGTTTGCCTTCGAAAATTAGTTTGCGAATTTGCGGTAAATAATCAGCTGCACCTTCACGTTGATATTGGCGGGGAAAGCAATCCCACAGTGTTTCTTCGTTCAGTTGCAGGTGTTCGTTTGCCGGATCGCCATAAATCATTGCTCCCAAACGACCGTTTCCAATGGGAAGTGCTTCTTCCCATATGGTTGCAGGTTTTTCGTACCAAAGCTCGGGTGTTTCGGGTTCGGGAGTTGTACAATTCGACATGGATAGCAGCAGGGCTATAACACTAATTGTTTTAAAGAATGAAAATGTACGTTGTTTTATCGTTCTCATATCTGTTGGCTTTTAATATTCGACTGGTATCGTATTACTTCAATTTCAGATGCAGTTTTAGGATTCCACTTATAGTTAAAGGTTGCGTTTACTGTTAGCCTTGCCGGGTTAGTGTGTTCTATGTTATCGGAAAACCAGCTGTAACTATTGTTTTCCATTTGGCAATTGTAAAAATAATGGCGGTCGCCATAAAAATATGGGCGGTCGTTTTCAGGATTCTTATAGGTTTTACGATAAACCGGTTTGTCGGCCATTCTTTCTGAAAATTGACAATCGATGAAATAGTAGCAAGCATCGTAATGATGACGTCCTAAAAAGAAATGCTCAACTCCGTCGAAATAGCAATTTTTCACAACAAGTTTTTCATCGTCGGAATTAAAAGCTGCATGCCATAGCGAACCGATTGCTTCGTGTTGGAAGAATGTTGAATTTTCGATATAACCATAACCGCAAACCCGAACAAAATCAACAGCTCCTTCAAACTTACAGTTGTTGATGTAATACATTCCGTTTTTAGTGTTGAAAAGCGAAACGGAATTTGATCCTTTATTGTTAACGGTGCAATTATCTAAAATTGTTCGGGTGCCTGTTGCGTATATTACATATGAGTTTTTACCCAATAATGGCTGAGTGTTTTTTAGTGTCAGGTTTTGTAGAATCACATCGTCGGCATGAATGCTAACAATGGCAGGCCCTTCATAATCGGGGCTTTTTTGCCAGTCTTTTTTCAATTGTTCAAAACTGATGATCGTTTTCTCTCGGCTTTCTCCAATTAAAGTCACGTAGTCATTCTGAATTTTTATTTTTTCGTTGTAAATGCCGTTTTTTATGAAAATTGTATATCGTTGAGAGTAGTTTGAAGGGATGTTGCTGAGTGCTTCACCAATAGTAGTATAATTCCCGCTATTGTCTGCAGCTACAATTGCATCGTAATACTGAGCATGAGTAATAGTTGAAAATACAGGGGATATAACTAAAAATAATAATAGAATGCTTTTAAAGTTCATTATCATTCAAATTTGAAAATGATGATTGTTGAAAAACGCCGGTGTTGATATACGTGATTTGAGCAGCACCGGCATATTTTTTAAGCTTTAAATTACCGGCCCAGTTCGTTGGCTGCCATAATAAACGGGCCAATTCCTTTGGAGTCGTTTTTAACAATGGTTTCGGTTGTATAATATTCATAGCTTCCATCGCGATAAGGGTCACCACCTAATCCGCAGCTACCACAGCTATTGATCATACTTGGCAGCCCATCTTCATCGGTGATGATAAATTGTTTAACCATGTCGTCGAAAGCTTCATTTGCAATATCAAAGTACTTTTGGTCGAGATACCCTTTGTTGGCCCCTTTCGCCATAGCATAGATGTACATTGCAGTACCTGATCCTTCGAGGTAGTTGCCTTCGCGGCCACCCTGGTCCAGAATCTGGTACCAGCATCCGCTTTTTTCATCACGAACTTTAAGAAGAGCGTCGATGGTTTTATTCAGAATTGAAATGAGTTGCTCACGATCAGGATGGTTCTCAGGCAGGTCGTCAAGCACATCGACAAGGGCCATTACATACCAGCCCATTGCACGACTCCAGAAGTGCGGCGAATGACCTGTTTCATTGTCGGCCCAGCGTTGTTCTTTACTTTCGTCCCATGCATGGTAAAGTAAGCCTGTTTCTTTATCATGTGTTTTTTCGTATGTTAGAATAATCTCGTGCGTAGCCACATCAAACCATTTTGGGGCATCGAATGATTTAGCATAAGCCGATAGAAAAGGCATCCCCATATATACACCATCAAGCCATATTTGCCATGGATAGCGTTTTTTGTGCCAGTAACCACCCGTTTTTGTTTTGGGATGGTTTTCCAGTTGCTCTATAAATTGAGGTAATGCTTTTTTATATTTTTCTTCGCCTGTACGGTTATAAAGAATTATTAAATTTTTGGCCGGATTGATGTAGTCGATGTTGTATTTCGATTGTGCATACCGGGGTATGCTTCCGTCTTCTTCAACCAACATGTCCATGTAAGTTTTCATGTAGGCAGCATATTTTTGATTGTAATTTCTAAGCTTGTCAATGGCCATGCCTACCATGGCTACATCGTACGACCAACCTGCACGTGTGCGTCCGTTATTATAGGCGAGTGTATCATACCGTTCCATAACAGCATCGGCCATTTTGGTGCTCCATTTTTCGGTTGTGCTTTCAGTTTTTTTTGAGTTACACGCTGAAAGAACCATTCCGGTTATAAATAATAAAAAAACGATTTTTTTCATAACGACATTCATTTTTTAGTTCTTATGTTTCTGTTTACAATCTTTCAATTTCAGATATCTCCGGAGGAGCTAAAAAGCCAAGAGGAATGGAGTAATACGTGTCAGTCCATATTTTGGTTTCGGCACCTGTTTTTCTAAGTTCATACCAGTTCGAGTCTCCACGTGGGTCGGGGAATCCTCCTCTACCGGTAAAACTGGATGGTCCTACACGGGTAATCTCACCTCGTTTTTGGTGATGGGGGCCTAACAAATTGCGTAATGAATTATACAATGTCACGTTAAGTGTGTTTGTTCCCGCTTTAGCAGCATTGCTAATGTTAACCGAGAAAGGTGAGCTTGTTAAGGTATCGAGGACCTCTCCGTTGAGCTCAACAACCATTACGATGGCTTCGGTATTTGGAAAGTCAAGTGCCAGATTTTTACCGACTTCCGTTTCGGATAACTCAAATGCTTGAGACATTTCAAAGCCTCCGGCATAAAACGGATAGCCATGAGGTACAACATCACCTGTGAAAGTGGTTTGTTCTTTTGTTATTGAAAATCCGGTAAACCCGTGAGCCGGTCTTTTTATAAATAAACCGGTTGCGTTGCGGTGCGTGTTATTTAGTACTGTATGGTTGTAACCTTTTACTGCAAAATCGCCAAAAACATAAATGCTTTCCAACTCATTGCCATAGCGTACTGCCTGAATACGGCTGGTGTCGCTCGGGGCTGAAAAGTCGAGTTCCATCTCTACTGTGTTAATACCGGTTTTGACCTTGTCAGCAATTGATGCTACCGGGAAGCTATGATCAAGGAAGAAATCATCATGTGTAAAACTTACCGGTTTATTGTTTAGTACGATTGAACGAAACATTCTAGGTTGTTCAACCGATAGATTGATATTTTCAGGTTTGTGGTCAATATTAAACGTATAACGTAACTTGAGTTCGCCATTATAATTTTGCTCAGTAAGCTCTTTCATAATTGCAATTACCGGTTCAGGGTTACTCCATTTTTCACCCGGCTTTTGGTATTTTGCAAAATCAATGTTTAAGGCATTCGGGTTTAACCGCTTACCGGTCCAGTTGTTGTTAAGTTTAACCACTGTTTGGGTTTCGTTGATTATTTGATAATCTCCAGTGGTTTTTGCTTTGTTACTTAATTCTCCGGTTGTAACCCATACCGATGAAGAAGCCGGGAGTTTTATGGTATACATTCCAGGTTTTGATTCTGAAAGCTTGAAACACATCCCACTTGAAGGATCCCATAATACCGGGTTATTTTGTATATCTTGTGCATTTACATTGAAAACAATAGCATCGGTGTGCGATGAATTGTAAAACTGCACGAGTTTGTCGTTGTTTGTATGGCGAATTTGGGTCCAGACCAATTCGTTATTATTGCCACTTAACGATATAGGCGTGTCAATGAAGTCAGGCAGTTGTTTGTCGAGATTATCAACTTCGATTTTTATTACTTTTTGTTTTAAACTATTCAATTTAACAGGTGCAGGTAATCCGTCAATAAATTCTGGAAAACGATGCGTATAAATTATTTTTCCGCCTGCATCAGCAACTTTTTGCAACATTTTATAGGTCGATTGCCGAATTGTTATCATATCCGGAAGAACAACATTCGGATATTGCATCGCTCCAATTACAATCTGTCCATTGTCAACATATGCAGTGTCGGCCATTATTTGTTCATCGCCAATATCATAGTCGTAATGTGCTGCCTGTAACTTCCGTAGAACCTGAAGCATTGGGTAAGTGAATTCGCTTTCGTCGTTGCTTTTGGCATATTCGCTTTCAAGCGGACTCACAACCAATAGTTGTGGTTGTATTTTGCCTATGGTTGTTGCGTATGCCAGGCGTGCCATATAATCTTCAATTTCTTTATTGAATTTCCAATATGGTTGATGATATGAAAAAGTTGGCGGGTAATCGCGTTTTCGCAATCCTTTTAAGCTGTAAGCTGTAAGGTGGGGTGCAAAATGGTTAATTCCCATAATGGCATGCCATCCGGCAATCCATTTCCGGTCTTCAAAGTTCATGTTATGCCCGGTAATTCCAAATAATTCACTCATTCGGCGTGGGGTATCAAATTGGTTGGCGACGCTGGTAAGTCTTCTTGCAGTAATGAGCCTTCCGCTGATTTGTAATCCCAGGTGATCGATACCGGGCTGCTGCATGTTTCGGTAATGTAACATTGAATTACCGATTCGGTCGCGCACTTTACTTAAACGGTCTTCACCCAAAAAGTGTCCGGTGAATTTGAATCCATTAGCTTCGCAATAGTTGGCAATTTGCCGGGTAAAACTTTCTTCAAATTGTAATGCTACCGTACGGTAATAGTGTAACCGTACTTCACGCCAGTTATCTTTTTTCTCAAACAGCAGATCTATTTTATCCAGGAAAGAATAGCCCCATAGTTTTTCAAATTTTTTAACCAGTGTTGGAGAGTAAGTGTAAATTCCTTCATTTGGGGTAGAACGGTCGAAGTATCGCGCGTGAATGTGTGGTTCATCGCTGAATATCGCCGGGGTGTAGCGTTTGCTTAGACCTTTGAACCTTGTAAGATATAGTTTGTGTGTGCTGTTTATAAAAGAATCAACAACCATGGGATTCATCAAATCGACCCAGCAGGTACCATTAAACTTTGGATTTCCCATTGCAGCAGTGTGCACAATGTAGTTATAGTTTTCATCGGAGCGGATAATTTCAGCACCCTCGGGCAGCGGTGTCGATTTTTTTAAGCGTGCTAATGATTTTGCCCTGAACTCTTTACCCATACGAGGAATTTTACCACCGGCATAACCACTGGGCCATTTGTCTTCGTCGTAAAAGCAGGCGTGGAGCCCTAATTTATTGGCTTCGTCAACGGCTGCATCCATGGCATCCCACCATTCATCACCAAGATATTCTGTTAAAAGTCCATCACGGCTGTGCAGGTAAAAACCTCCCATGCCGGCATCGCTAAATGATTTTACCTGTCTTTTTATTTCGGCAGGCTCTAATTTATCGTTTAACGAGTAAAAAGGAAATGATCGATATTCTACCGAAGGTGAAACAAACTCATCGTAACTGATGGTGGTATTAAATGTACCTTTCAGTGGAGTATCGCCTTTTTGTTTACATGAAATTCCGGCAAGAATCAGTATTGTACTTATAAAAAGAAGTTGGATATTACGTGCCATAATTTGATTAATTTTCTACTCAATAATTATTGAACCGTTAGATACTTCTTCGGCTTTTCTTAGGGTTTCTTTAACATTTTTGAAAACATTGTCTTGTAGAACAATCTCTTCGTTGTTTGCTCCTTTAACTTCAAGGAATAATGGAGTCTTCTCAAATTGATAACAAGAATGAATATAAACTTGTTGAGTATTGATCAATTCAATCACAGGTCTGTCTTCCCGGGGTGTTGAGGTTGTGAGTCCGTCAATTTCAAGTTTATTGGTGTTTTCGGCTTTTAGTACCGGGCCAATTTTGTTGTTGATGTTAATATCATGTAACTCAATGTTTGAAGCATTTTTCATTATCAGCCCCAAGGTGGTACTCAGGTCGATGTTACTGAAAGTAATGTTCTCGATATACAGCTCTTCCAGCCCTAACAGAAATGCAGCTTGCTGTGCGGTGCCGGTAATGTTGCTGATGTGAATATTACGGAAGCTGGGTGTACGTTCCGAAACGGGTTGAGGGTCGGTTGGTGCGTACTGCATGTTCAGTTTTATCGCTTCTTTTTTCAGGTCTTTCATAATGATGTTGCTAACCCTGATGTCTTCAACCACACCGCCACGCCCGCGGGCCGATTTTATACGTATACCACGGTCGGTACCATCGAAAATACAATTAGAAATAGTGATTTTTTTCACATCACCCGACATTTCGCTGCCAATAACCACGCCACCATGTCCCCTGAGTAATGTACAGTTGGTAATAGTAATATTTTCACATGGTGTGGCTGCCTTGCGCCCGTCTTCATCTTTACCCGATTTAATGGTGATACAGTCGTCGCCTACCGATACGTAGCAATTGGCAATTCGTACATTTTTGCACGATTCCGGGTTAATGCCATCGGTGTTGGGCGAATCGGGATTGTTTATCGTTACGCCATCAATGGTAATGTTTTCGCTGTATTGTGGGTTGATTGTCCAGAAGGGAGAGTTGGTAATGGTGACCCCTTCGATACGGATGTTGTTGCAGTGCAAAAACTGGATAAAAGGTGGACGGCAAAAGCCACGATCGATCATTGTTGGGATGTCCGGTTTTAGAATATCAGGATTTTCTTCCTCAAATATCTTTTGCCATTTCGATTTGAAATCTTTAGGCTTCGAATACAAGGTGTGATGATAATCCCACCATGCACGTCCTTGTCCGTCGAGCGTTCCGCGGCCGGTAATGGTAATGTTGCTTTGCTCCCACGCGTAAATCAGCGGTGAGAAGTTTGTTACGTTAGTGCCTTCCCAACGCGAAGGCACCATAGGAAGGTAATCGTCAAAATTATCTGAAAAGCGCAATGTTGCTCCTGCTTCAAGGTGTAGCGTGATGTTGCTTTTCAGGTGTATGGGCCCTGTTATATAGATTCCTGCCGGAAAATAAATGGTTCCGCCGCCTTGTTGGGTAAGCTCGTTAACGGATTGGCTCATTATGGCGTCAATACGTTCTTTGCCGGTATTATCAGCACCTTTTTCAATAATATTGATTGAGGCAAGTGAAAGTAAGGGAAGTGTTGCTAAAATGAATACAATAAAAGATTTTAGTAGATGCATGATTGCTATTTAATGTTAGAAATGTTTTTAATAAGATACCGGCAGCCAAACACTCATGTCGCCTTTGCCACGGTTGCCCCAGGCATAATATGGGACCAGTAAAATGTTGGTTTTTTGAGTTTGCGGTTCTAATTTGTTGTATAATTTTCCTTTGGGCGAGCCAGCTTGAATAACAATGCCTTTTCCTTTCAGAGCCATAAAATGACTTTCACCGATGGTCATTGGTTTCGGTTTTAGATTGTTTTTAACCGGGATGGCAATGTTGGTGAGTACTGTTCCTTCAGGTACATCGGTTTCTTCGATGCAGTAAACCACCGGGCCGCGTTTCACGGCAACCTGGTTGCGCGTAGCTTCAACCAGCGGGTTGGCTGCCATCAGTTTTACTTCCATCGGGAATTCGATTTCAATTTCATCGTTGGCCGTCCATTTTCTTTTTACACAAAGGAAGTTTCCCGGAGCTACGTCGGTGTTTATCTTTTTACCATTTACTTTAACCGTGTATTCATCAACCCATGCAGGGATGCGTAAATTGATATTGAATGCTGCATTTGGATCTTCTTGTATTTTTATCGAGATATTTCCGTCCCATGGATATTGGGTCGTTTGTGCAATATTGATTTTTTCTCCTGATGACAGGGTCGTTTTTAGCTCGTTACTGCCATACAGATTTACCCACACATTGTTGTTGGAAACTGCATAGGCATAGCTTTGCATTTGGGCAATTGTACGCGAAGTATTGGGCGGACAGCAGTTGCAATAGCTAATGTATGGTTCGCGTTCTTTCGACCACCGTAACGAGTCGCTCAAACCGTGAGCATGATTTACACTGAGTGGGTTGGTGTAGAAATGGTTTATACCGTTGAGGCTTACCGCACCCAGCAAGCTGTTATAAGCTACCTCTTCAAGAATGTCGATGTAACGGGCCTGGCCGGTTACAACGAACATACGCCAGTTCCAAAGCAGGTTCCCGATGTTGGCGCAGCTTTCGTTATGTGCGGTAAGGTTGGGCAACTCGTAAGAGCGTCCGTAAGCCTGATGTACTTGTTGTATCTCCGATGGCTGGTACGTTGTGCCGTTTGGCGAAACGCCATCGTAAAGCGCACCACAAGCACCGGTAATGTATAGTTTGTGGCTTACTACATCGTCCCAGATATGCTCCAGTGCGGTTAAGATGGAATCGTCGCCGGTTTCGGCATATACATCGGCAGCGCCGGCGTAAAGGTAATTGGCACGTACCGCGTGACCAACAGCTTCGGTTTGTTGCTTAAATGGAACACGATCCTGATTGTGGTCGGTTCCTTTGGTAACCATATCGCGGATGTCGATAAGTCCTTGTGCCAGCTCTTTGTATCGAATATCGCCTGTAGTGCGGTACATCTCTGCAACTCCCATGTAGTGCGACGGACAAATGGCATTGTCGGCCAGCTTTTGTGGAAATTTCTTATAGTAACGGTATAGAAAGTTTGTTGCTTTTTTTGCAATGTTAAGCAGGTTTTCTTTTCCTGTTACACGGTAGTGCAGGCAGGCTAACGTCATAAGGTGACCCATGTTGTAAGTTTCGAAATCGAGACGCTCCGAGAACTCGTGTTTCTTTTCGGGGTGCATACGTGCCTGTATGGCTACAGGGGTGTGGATGTATCCATCTTCGCGTTGGGTTTTACCAATTACTTCGATAATGTCATCAAGCTGTTTTTCTATCTCTTTGGTTGGCGTCTGAGCATAGTTCATAACAAGACCTTCAAGAATTTTATAGAAATCGCCGTCGTGAAATGGAGGTCCAACATGCTCGCCTTTTTCCATTCCGGCTGCGATTTCAAAATTCAGAAATGCATGGCTTACCGAGTCGTCAAGGTACTGGTTCAGCATGTGGGGTACCATACTGTGAGCGCAAATATCGGAACGTTCGCCCCAAAAGCCGCCTGTCCATGCAACATCGGTGATGTTTGGGGCAGTAGCTTTGGCAAACGGACTTTCAGATGTATTCACCAGGCTTTTATCCTGTGCATTAACCGTGAGTAGTGCTAACAACAGTACTGTACTTAATGAGATGATTCGTTTCATATCTTATTTTCTAATAACTATTGGCCAATGACTAATGACCAATGACTATTGACTTTATTTTAATAATTTGTATGCTGTTTCAGCTAATCCTTCAGCGGTAATGCCATAGTGCATAAAAATTTCACCTTGTGACCCGGCAACGGTTTCTTCATCGGGGATCCCCACAATTTTAAAAGGTTTGCAGATTGGTTCCTGCAACAGTATTGACGCACAAGCTTCTCCTAAACCACCATGAACCGAGTGTTCTTCAACCGTTACTACAACTTTACATTTTTGGACTGCTTTAACAATCGCATCTTTATCAAGCGGGTTGATGGTGTGCATGCTGATTACTTCGCAGCTAATACCTTGCTTACTTAGCTTTTGAGCCGCTTCGTATGCCGGGGCTACGGTTTCACCACATGCAATGAATGCCACATCAGAACCTTCGCAAATTGTTGAAGCTTTGCCAATTTCAAATTTCTTCTCGAGACGTGGCAGGTGTGGCATATTTTTCTTGCCAAATTTCAGAAATATTGGTTTATTGGATGCCGCCGCAGCCTTTACTGCTTCCCGGGTTTCAAAATTATCGGCCGGAACCACAATTTGTATGTTATTTATAGCGCGTAACACAGCCACATCGTGGGTCGAGTGATGGGTTGAGCCCAAAGCCCCGTAACTAACACCGGCACTTATTCCAACAAGTGTTACCGGTTGGTTTGAGTAGGCTACATCGTTTTTAACCTGTTCCAGCGAACGGGCGGTAAGAAAACATGCCGGTGAAACGGCAAATACTTTTTTACCGGTTGAAGCCATACCAGCCGCAACACCTACAAGGTTTTGTTCGGCAATACCTACTTCTACAATCTGTGACGGATGTTTATCGGCATAAGGCCCCAGTTTGGCTGAACCACGTGAATCGCTGGTTACAGCATAAATATCGTTGTCGTTTTGGCCAAGCTCGATCATGGTGTCCGAAAATTCGACCAGGTTGGC